>JAFQYK010000355.1 GCA_017406485.1 Clostridia bacterium | reverse complement strand
GTCGAAGGTGAAGTTATATACCTTGTTGCCATATTGGTCATAATCTGGATACTTTGCATTAACGTGTATGGTCACCGGAGCCTCGGTACCGTTTTCGGCAACCGTTTCGGGTGTAAGGTCGGGAACATTATGTATCCCGCTTATTTTAAGCGGCTTTTGCTTTACTGTAAGTGAGCCGTAATTGTAGAGAATACTGTAGTTGGACGTTGTATCTCTCTTGTCGGCAGTCGGTGATTTCCAGTTTATTCTGTATGTTCCGATATTTGTTTTATTGTTTACCGGAGTACCGTTTTCTCTGCCGTTTTCGGTTACGTACAGGTAATTCTTATGATTTTCACTGTCATATGTGTCAAAATCCTTGTTGTCAACCGTAAAGCGCGGCGATGTTACCTTGTCACCGTTTACAAGATCAGAGTCATTGTAGTGCCAGGTGAGGTTCGGGACATTATCGCCGTAGATCATTTCAAGATTATCGTCAAGGAGGTTTACCTGCTTCTGACGCACGGTCAGCTTATCGGTCATTTTTGTGTAATAAGAGAGATTATCCTCCTTCTCCACACGCGCCTTTGCACCGGGCTTAACCTGCAGCCTTATACCGTTGAAATCCTTTACTGTGAGCAGCTTATTCTGCTCTACCTTGCCAAGTGTATCGGTTAAATCGTTTCCTTCGTTATCGGCAAAGACTATGTCAACATCGTAATCTGCCAGCTTATCCATCGCTACAACAGGCTGGTCGCCGCTTGTATATTTAATGGTTACAAGGCCGTTATCAATCTTCAATATATCGCCGTAGGTGTAGTTGAGCGTCGGCAGACGGCTTGAGCTTAACAGTATTTCGCTTATACGGCTCGTTACAATCTGACCCTCGGAGGCTGTCGGTACGTCCTCGTCAAGGAGGTAGTTCTTACAACCCGGATATTTTGTATAGTCCGTTGACATACGGAAATTCTTTATATCGACCGGCGCGTAGCCGTCGCCTGTATCCTGAACGCTGTTATAAACAACATCAAAACGGAATGCTATTTTGTCGCCGGCTTTGCCCTTTACCATATTATCGACAGTTATTTTACCGTTTGATATTCCGTCCGTTTCGCAAGTTACCTCGGTGGGGCCTGCGTCGGGAACTGAAATTGTTATAGGCGGACGGTCATTGTTTGCGCGGGCAATATCCGCCGTCAATGTCGGGATAATATCGCGGCTTACCTCCGTCGCTTTTATCTTTCTTCTGTTTACAACAAGAATACCGTTATCCGCTGCGGAGGCGATAAATGTATAATTGTTACTCGAAGCGCTTGATGCGTCCGCCGATATTCTTATCGGCTTTCTTGCCGCATCTGAAAAGTCAGTCGCGTTCGTTGTGTTATCGGGCGCTGTGCCCGCGCCGTCCTCCGTGAGCGCGTGAATATTTGGCGCTACAAAACCGCTTGAGGCGGTGTCGTTCACAAGCTCCGAGAGGAAGTCGGCCTTTGTCTTACCCTCGTCCTCGGGGAAGTCGTTTTCATCAAGATAATAGGTGTAGACCTTGGGCTTACCTGCTGTGTCTGTACTATATTCCACCGACGTATCGGAGGGCGGGTTGTCGCCGTAGGTATAGCTTGAATTGTTTACAAGTATATGTATCGGTCGCTTGTTTACAGTGATGGTGTTTTTTGTATCCGCCGGAACAACATCGGTATGACCGCAGTTTGTGTTGCTGTCGGCAAGCGACAGCTTAATATACCTGCCGCTGTAATCAAGCGTCAGGAACACACCGTCCTTAACCGGCTCGGATTGCTTAACCTCGTTGTCATTCCCGTCTTTCTTGTAATACTCAGCCTTTACGCCGTACTCTGCCAGATCCTCCACATCATACAGCGTTACATCACCGCCGCTGTTGTAGTGGATGATGAAGTACATACCGCTTATATCAAGCGTGTCACCGTAAACGTATCTGTCGGTTTTACCCTCATCAAAATTACCCTCGGCATCCTTACCCCGGATGTAGCTTATCTCAAGACGATCTATATACGCACTCACTACCTCAGCCTGCATTTTTGTTTCAACATTCTGCAGATAGTAGTTTCTCGCGTCGCCCGTGAGCCTGTCTATTGAATAATCGCTTATTGTAACATCGACCGTTCCTCCGCTGCGCGGATTGTCCTCGTATGTATAAGTGTAGTCAATTTTAACTGTTTCACCCTCAAACGGTTTATACCCGTCGGCAAAGGTTATACCGCCGTTATTTGCGGCGTCCGAACCGGTCCAGGTGGAGGAGGTTGTAACAACAAGATTGCCGTTTTCCGCATCTGCCGCGCTTAAATCCGGAATATCAAATTTTGTTATGATAAGCGGTCTCTGGCGGACGGTAAGCGTCGCAGGAGCGCAGGTGAAGGTGTAATTATCTGTGTCGGGGATTGTCAGATTTATGGTGTAAATACCGGCAGGTGTGAATTTATCCGCCTGCCTTGTATTGTTGTCCTCAAGGCAGCTATAAGAGTGTCCTGTGGCAAGCGACGAGGGCTGTCCCCAACGGAAATCCTCCTCGGTTATGGTACAGGTGTAGGTTGGGAACGTATCGCGGTCATAAAGCGTTGACTTATCGTCCACTGCTACGTGAACGAGCTGCTTCTCTACGTCTATCTCCCACTCCCAGCTATAGCTTTCCTGATTTGGTTTCGGAAGGCGCGTGTCACCGTCGATTACGTTTTTCGCTCTTAAACCTATCTTGATTGTGTCGTTTACATTGAAGTGCTTTAGTTCATCGTTTTTATTGAAATCATCCATAAACGCCTGATTTAATGTTTTTGTCGCGCCGTTTATGGTGATGGTGTATTCAAGGTTATCGTTATACTCATCATTATCCGTGAAATTCTTGCACAAATCCTCAAACGTGATATCCGATACCTCGCCGGTGTCGTAAGTTATACGAATCCAGCTATCGGTGTCCTCCGCATCATCGTCTATGCGCGTAAATTCGTCCGCGTTAATACCGCTCATATCCTCGCCGGATTTGAGCTCAAATGCTTCACCGAAGATATATTCTGTTTTAGGCCGGCGGATTACCTGTATATCGCTTATACGGCGGATTTCCTTTGAGCCTGTCACGGCGGTAATGTCGTCTACGATGTAATAGTTGTGGCTCTTTTCAAAGGAGGTATCCATACCCTTTGCAACGGTTATGTTGGTCTTGTCGTACGGGCCGGGGTAGTTGTGACCCTCGCTGTCGTCCACGTAGCGGACGTTGTAGTCAATCTTTATCGGGTCGTTGTTATAAAGGCCGCTGCCGCGGTTGCCGCCGCCGCTTTCGGTTGGGTTGAGCGTTATCGGGAGCGCGTTGGCGTATTCATCCTTATCGGTCAGATTTTCGCCGTCCTTTTCGCCGGCAACAGCGTACGCGTCAATAACGCGCGACGGTGAGTATTTTGTTCCGTCACTTAAAATATAGTCGGTTGCCTTCAGCGTGGGTGCGGTAAGGTGCGCTATTGTGATGGGACGCTGGAGGATTTCAAGACGGCTGCCGTCTGTGAAGTCAGATGAATACGGGTCTATAATGTGTACATCGTAGTTCTCATTTGTGCCGCTGTATGTCATTGTTATCGGCATTATTGTCTTGCCGCGGCCGTTTGCGTCAATGTCCTCGGAATGTATTTCATAATCAGCGTCTACCGCGTCATAGTGGAGCTCATCCGTCAAAACAACGTCCTGTTCATCGTGATTTACGTTATGCTCGTTTACAACGTGACCTGTTGAGCCATCCGCGTTTGGTACGATTGAATAGGTAAAATCGCTTGCCGTTTTGTCGTCCAATTTACGCAAGCCAAGAGCGGCGCTGTTTCCATCGCCGTAGTAACGCTCCTTATCATCCGCGCGGACTGTAATCTCCATCGGACTTACGACAAACATATTTGTCCACTCATAATAGTCCTTTGCCGGATTGAGTGAGTCGCAATATACTCTTATGTTAGTCTTATTATTATCATCGTGAACCGTAGGCATATAGAACTCACGGTCGTCGCTTGTTTCATTTGTGGCGGCAATTGTTGTTCCTGCTGCCGTTATATCCGCCAGCTTCTTTGTTTCTCCCTCCCATATCTCGTATCTTACGCCGTGTTCAAGGGCGGTATAATAGTTATATCCCTGGGTTACATATGAATTTTCTCCTGTTTTAATCTGAATGGCAATCGTGCCGGAATGGAGATTGATATGCTCGCCGTAGGTATATTCAATCTGGGGGTCGTTCCAACTTACAAAATATGTTATTGTACCCTGCTCAATCCGGCTTGTCGAGGTAAGCTCGTCACCATCGGCAATACGGTAATTTTTAGCCTTGCCGTATGCCTCGATAAGTCTTATGTTCTCAAATCTGATATTGCACGTTTTGTCAGCTTCATTGAGCCAGCCTGTAAATACCGCATCGTACGTAATCTGGAGGTCATCGTCGTTCTTTATGTCATCAGCCGTAAACTCTCCCTCGCTGCGGATTGCATTATCGCTTATGCTTATTCCGGAGAAGGTAATTGTTGACTCCGGCGGAGCAAAATAGTGCGGCACTGCCTTGGATATATCAGTTATTCTGATTGGACGCTTTTCTATCGTCAGCGTTCCCTTTTGGCCGACAAAGGTATAGTTATCGGAGTCGGCAAGGGTAATGTTTATATCATATGTACCAACATCTGTGGCGCTTGTCGCAGAGCAGGTATATTCAGGCGTTGTAAGACCTGCCAAAAAATCGGGGCTTGTGAGCGTGTCAGCCTCGGCTATACCGTCAGACTTGGCTAAGTCATCCTCATTAAAGTAATACGTGAACGAGGGAACATCATCGCCATAAGTCATAGTCTTATCCTCGGCTATGACGTGCATTGTTCTCTTCTTAACGTGCATTCTGTAGCGCACGCCGTTGGTGTAGAAATCGTAGTCGCCTGCCTTGAGCGGCGTACCCTTCAGCGCGCCTGCCTCGTACGTTACTCCCGGCGGGAGATTACCCTCGAAGATGCCGGCTGATACGGTTACGTTGCCGGGCAGCGGTTCCTTGTAGGTTGCTTCAATTACAGTCGGCTCATCCTCCGGAGCGAAGTTTGGTACATAATTACCCATATACTGGAGCCTTTCAAAAAGGTTCTCAGTTACCGTCGGATTTAAAAGCCTGCTTGTATCCCACATATAACCGTAGTTACTTACACCGAGCGACAAGTTAAGCTCAGACGCGCTCAGTTTTGCGGAAAGCACCTTTCTCGTTATATCCGTACCGGCGTGATCTGTGTACGCGCTGCCGCTGGGCGGTATGTTTACAACGCGCATCGGGATTTTCAGAACGTACTCATTATCAGCAAAAGTGAACGTCTTATCATCCTTTAAATAGAATTCAAGGCGCATTGTCCTGACGTAGGACGTATCACCCTCGCGGTTGGGGTTATAGCCCGCAATCCGGGTTAAGTCACTTGCGTCGCCGTCACCTATATTGTTCCACTTCTCAAAAACGGCTGATTTGTCCGTCGAGTACGGATTTGTACTCATAACAACGTCAAAAAGCTCATTGCCCTCCGCGTCATAGAGCTGCTTATCATAGCTCTTAAAAAAGGCTTTGAGATTTGAAAGACCTGATGTGTCCGGTTCGACATATCTTCTGTCATAGCTTGTGGAAAGAGTCAGTGACTTTAAAAGCGTACTCTGCTGCTCGGACGTGAGGTTATTCACGCCTGTGAAGCGGTAGCCGATGTAGAACACGTCATCCTTATTCAGCTTTTGTGTCTTATCAATCGTGGCAGCCTGAGCCGCGGTCATATCGGCAATAGCTGTTTTGTCCGTTCCGAGAAAATCCATATATAACTGCGCCTTTCCGCTGTCCGGCGTCAAGGGCGCATTATAAGAAACCGTCGCTGTGCCTGCGTCATTATTTATCGCAAGGGACGGGTAGATATTCGGTCTGATGTTTGTATTGCTCGTAGTTCCCGCCATAACAAGCGACTTGTCGTTATTGTCAACAGTACCGTAGCCTGTTACATCAAGAACTCTGTATAGATAAACATTATCAATTATGTATCTGTTTGGAATTATTTCAAGATTGTATACAAGCGTGTCAAGAGCGTTGATGAAATTATCCATATTGCTGTCGAAACGGTACGGACGCGTTTCATCCTGCTTTGGCAAAACTATCATATTACGATGCGCTATGATAGGTGTTCCCATTCCGATCGGAGTGTATTTGTAATCAATGGTATAAATACCGGGCTTTACATATTTCTCGTTCTTCAGAATATCCACGGGCGCCTTTGTGTTTACCGTAATAGTGTCAACCTCGGCTTTATTCCTTTCCCCATTATCAGCGCTGTGCCATTTCGGATAACGGAGGGAGTTTATAGTGTTATAATAAATAGTACGTTCAACTCTTGCGCCGTCAACCGCCATACCGTTCACATACAGCGAAACGCCGGGGTCGTTAAACTCCTCGCCTTCGGTTACGACTATAGCCGTATCGTCCTCATCGTAGTTTATATACTCGTTTTCGCCGAGCGTTGAACCCATAACAACCTGCACACCGTCATCACCGTATATATTCCAGGCGGCCGGAGTGTAGGTAAATCTGCTGTATACGTGGTTATGAACGAAGCTGTCCTTAAGCGATTGCTGTCTTGCTTCATTGTCGGGATATGACTCCATAATTCTGCCGAACGGGGTATTGCCGTAGGCGGGTTTTAAAGCCATATTAAGTCTTTTTATGTGGAAATTATACGTCTTTGTATTCTGCAGCGCGTGGCCTGTTGCCTCATCCTCGTAGGAGGGCATATAAACCGTTACGGATATTATATTTTCATCAGGCAGCTCGCTTACACCGCCGTTATAGCCATTCGTGTATTTAAGCTCCATATAACCGGCGGTTTCAACATCAACGCCTGAAACGAGGTTCTGGTCATCGTCAAGGTACAGAACCGACTCACCGGTTCCCATACCGGTTGAAGCTCTGTACTCACCCTGACCGTCCGCAAGATCAGCGAGCTTTATATTTGTCTTTGTGGTACGCTCGGTTACAAGAGCGTTATTGAAGCGCACCTCGGAGTAAGCCTGATTTTCATAGCTGTATATAAGCGAGCTGTCATCGCCTATGGTCTGTATTTCAACACGGCCGGGATCATACTGTTCAAACGCCAGTTTCAGTCTGCTCACATCGCCATATACATAACCGTAATAATCTGTTACATCACTTTGGAAATCAATTTCTTTGCTTGGGTTTGAACCGTCCGCATTTGTCCACATAATCGGATCGTTTACGTACTCCTCCGCGTCGTTCTGCAGCGTGAAGCTTACCGAATCGGACGTTATATCCGGCGAGGCATACAGAGACCATTTTGCGTATAAGTCGATAATACCGTCCGATACCATTGAGTTTGTTATTGTTCCGGTGTATTTTGTCGCGGACGCATACGGGTCGCGCGTGTTGGTGAAATCAAGGTTGTAATACCAGCCGTCGAAGGTGTAGCCGAGAAGTCTGAACGGCTCGGCTATCGTCGGGGTGTCACCCACGCTGACTGTTCCGAGGTGGGTATTGTTCTCAAACTGGCGCAGAATTTCCGTGTTTGACGTGCCGGGCGGGATTATTACCGGATGCTCGTCACCTCTTATCGCGTCATATCTGTAAATGCCGGAGGGGGTACCTATGTTGTACGCACCGGTCATATAATGAACGTACAGCGAATACTCGCCCGCAGCGGAAACGGGCATAACAAAACCACCCTGCAAAAACATTGCAAAGCAAATAATCAATACAAGCAGTTTTGAGTATTTCTTCTTCCGTTCCACTTCCGTCACCTGCCTAACTAACCCAAGTTATTGCATCATCAAGCCGCATAAAACAGCGCTTATACGGCCTGATAATGCAATAACGGAGCGGCGTTGCCGCCCCATTATTACATCTTTTATCTTAAATTGTTGGCTTGTCCTTACTCGTTGTTGTACTGGCTGCTTCATTGGTTCCCGTCGCGGTTCCGGCTTCGGTGTTATCTGCGGCGGAAGCGTCAGAGGTGTTATCCTCTGACGGCTCCTCGCCTTCAATTACTTCCTTTTCGCCTGCAACCTTTTCGGTGTTAGTTACCATATTCTTGTCAAATTCCTCTGACCAGATGAAGCTGTGAGGATCAGCCGCAGCGTCCTTTAAGACTCTGTGGTTCATCGCGAATACGATGTCCTCATATGCCCAATGAGCATCTGTTACATCTGACGGAAGTACCTCGCGTTCAGCAACCTCCTGATTAGCAAGAACTCTGTTAACTGTAGCAACAGTTTCTGCTCTCGTTATGGGCTGACCCGGTCTGAATGTTCCGTCCTCGTAACCTGACATAATGCCGAGATCGGAGAGTATCTGAATAGCCTTTGCAGCCGACCAGCTTGCATATCCTGCGTCAACATCGGGGAAGCCTGCTTCCTCAGCGTCGATATCAGGAGTGATGTCATAGCCCTCTGCCTTAGCCATCATTACTGCCATTTCTGCTCTTGTTATGTTGTTTTCAGGTCTGAACATACCGTCCTCATAACCTGTTACAACATTGAAGCCTTCGAGGTAACCGATGTAGGACTTCGACCACTTCTCCGGTACATCCGGGAAGGAGGTGTCGTAGTTCTGATCCATATAGAGGTTGTTTGCAATAAGTCTTGCGAATATTGCGGCAAGCTCTTCACGGCTTATCGGAAGCTCCGGACCGAATACATAGTCATCATAACCTACTATGTACGGGTTGAGCATTGTCTTTGTGATGAGTGAGTCATTTACTCTCTCGTGTGTACGCGGAGCTGTTGTCGGTGTAGGCTCTGTCGGTGTCGGTGTTGCAGCCTCTGTTACAACAACCTTAACCGTATCCTTGAGCTGCTTGTTAGCCGCTGAGGTAACTGTTATTGTAGCCTCACCCGGACCAACAAACGTCAGGGTACCTTCATTGTCAACTGTAACAACGTTCTCATCGCTTGATGTCCAGGTTACAGATGTATTGGCAATCTTTGTCTTAAATACGCCTATAAGGTCTGTCGGGTCTGTTCCTAAGGGAACTGTGATTTCCGTTGCCTCTTCACCTGCAGTTCCGTCTTCGTTCTGGTAGTGAGCGGTCAGCTTGTTTGTGGTGCCGCCGCCACCGCCGCCACCGCCGCCGGTGGATGCTGTGGATACGGTATACTCAATATCATATCCTACAATCGTGTAGTTCGTTGCATTTGTTCCTTCGACAGCAGGTGTGCCATTTGCGGCAAATGCGAATACTGCGTCTCTCTCGTCTGCTGTTATCTTACCCTCTGTTGTCTTTGAACCGGTGGTTACATCTGCGTATGAACCGCTGTAGCTGAGTGTTAATTTATCACCGTCAGCTATCTCACCATCTGTTACAACGAAGGTGTCTGCTGTTCTCTTTTCTGCGTCTGAATTAGCCTTAATGCCGGTCTTTGTGATTGTCTTTGCAGCTTCTGAAATATTTGTCTTGATTGCCGGAGCTGTGATAAGTACCTTGATATCCTGCGGTACTATCTTGATGTCAGCATCATCTGCAAGCTCATAATCTGCCTTTATGGTGTACTTCTCAGCCATCTCGTCACTGAGCGTGCCGCCTGTGATTGTGAGCGGCTTGTGTGTCGGATCTGCGAAGTATGAAACGTTCTTGTCAGCGAATGCTACGGTCGGGTCGGTTGCAAATGTTACAACGTCACCATCTAATGCGCCTTCAAGTGTAAGCGTTACTTCGTTATTCGGATCCTCAAGCGTTGTCTTACCGTCATACGGCTTTGAGTGCTGACCGCTTACCTTGATTGTAAGCTCCTTCTTCTCACCTACCATAGAATCGGTTGACTTTGTAATCGGTGTTGTTGGATCATCGCTCGGAACAGAAATTGTTACCTTGTTTGGACCAACACTGATTGCCTTGGTTGTCGGAAGATCATCTGACGGTGTTTCATCGTTCCACTTGAAGGTTGTACCCGGCTCGGGAGCAGTATACTCAATGTTTGTTATAGGATCTGTACCAACGAACCATTCGTTGTTCTCTGCATCCCAGCGGTGGTTTGTTGTGCCTTCAGGTGTAACTACCTTATACTCGAAGCCTTCCCAGTCTGTCGGTGTACCGTAGATGTACTTATCGTCAGTCTTTTCAGCCGTCGGAGGTGTTACGATTACGATTTCCGGATCACCCTCGCGTCGAACTGCGCCGGTATCGGGCGCTATCCACGTTACTGTGTAGTTTACAGCAGGCGCGCCTGTAATCTGGTGCGGTGCTGCGTTTTCGTCATCGTTAGCCTCGCCCCAGTTAACATCTGCTGTAAGCGGTTTTGTGTTGAGG
>JAFQYK010000002.1 GCA_017406485.1 Clostridia bacterium | reverse complement strand
GTCAGGAGCTTTCTCTGCGTCAGGAGCATTTTCAGCTTCTTTCGCGTCATCGGCAGTTACAGCGTCTTTTTTACCGTCTGCCGCTTCCTCTTTATTATCTGCTTTATCCTTATCTTCTTCCTTGGCCTCTTTTTCCTCTTCCTCCGGCGCTTCCGCAATGCCTACCGCCGCAAGCTCAGGAGTTATATCAAATTTGCCGTTTTCCGCATCGGCAAGCGAATCACCGTAGCTGCCCCAGGCCTCTTCAAACGCGCCTGCGTCCTGCTCATTATACGCCGTGAGCAGCTCGCTTGCGCCGACTACCTTCTTATCAGCCGCTGCGTTAAGCTTCTCGCCGATAGATACCTGCGACCAAACGTGTTTCTCATAAAACTTATCAACAGCCTCGCTATATTCCTTTGAACCTATGCCGAATAAATGCCAGCCGTTACCGTCAGCGCCGAAAAGACCGTCATTGGTCCAGTCTGTCACATAAGTACCAACTGTCGTAACCGCGATATAGTAGACAAGGAACATTATTACTGCGAAAATCGGAAGCGCAAGCCATCTGTTTGTAACAACACGGTCGATCTTATCCGACGTTGTAAGAGCGCGCTTAACCTTTTTCTTATAGCAATCCTTAATAATTGAAGTTATGTATTCATAACGCGCATTGGTGATGATACTCTCGCTGTCATCATCATATTCCTTCTCCGCTTTTTCGATTATGTCCGAAACATCCGGAAGATTGCCGTTTATCTTGTCGTCACGCTCAAACAGCTTTATCGCGTAAAAACGCTTCTGTTCCTCCGGCACTGATGAGCCTATCTTACCCTCAATTTCGGATATGATACCCTCTAACTTATCATCAAAGCTATGTACCGCCTTGAAGCTGCTCTTACCGGCAACAGCAACGGCCTTGTCGGCAGCCTCCTTTATGCCTGTACCCTTTAACGCTGAAATCGGAACTACCTCGCAGCCGGTTACCTTAGAAAGCTTTTCAAAGTCAAGCTCGTTACCGCTTTTATTTACAACGTCCATCATATTGACAGCCATTACAACCGGTATACCAAGCTCTGCAAGCTGCGTCGTAAGGTAGAGGTTACGCTCAAGGTTTGTACCGTCAACAATGTTTAATATAGCGTCAGGACGCTCATTTATAAGGTAGTTTCTCGCAACGACTTCCTCTAATGTGTAGGGCGAAAGCGAGTAAATACCCGGCAAGTCCATTATTGTAACGTCCTTATGACCCTTTAGCTTACCCTCCTTCTTCTCAACCGTTACGCCCGGCCAGTTACCTACGAACTGGTTTGAGCCGGTAAGTGAATTGAACAGTGTTGTTTTGCCGGAGTTCGGGTTTCCGGCAAGTGCTATTTTTACTGACATTTTTTGTTATCCTCCCCAAATTTTCTCTTTGCTTATGCAAGCTCTATCATTTCCGCGTCGGCTTTTCTTATGGAAAGTTCGTATCCGCGGACGGTTACTTCAACCGGATCGCCCAAAGGCGCAACTTTTCTTATGTAGATTTCTACGCCCTTAGTGATACCCATATCCATAATTCTGCGCTTTACAGCACCCTCACCGTGAAGCTTCGTAACCTTCACAGTTTCGCCTATTTTTGCATCTCTCAATGTACGCATCTTATACCCTCCCGTTTTATATTCATATAGGTCAGACCATAATCCGGTTAGCCATCGAATGATCCAAGGCTACACGGCTGTCTCTGACGTTTACTATGAGGTTACCGCCTATCGTTGAAACAACTGTTACCGGTGTTCCCTCTACAAAGCCTAAGTTTTCGAGAAACTTTCTTGTTTCATCATTTCCGCTTATTCTCTGTACTGTACCTTTTTCTCCTGCGCTCATCATTGTTAATGGCATCATCGGTTGCTCCTTTCGGTTATATGTGTCTAACTTGTGTTACCATTTTAACTCTATTGTTTGTCATTGTCAATAGTTTTTACCGACAAACACTTTTCTTTAGCATATTGCACAATTTTAGTATATTTATGCACGCAAAAAAGTGGTTAGTTTAGTCTAACCACTTTTAATCAGCTTAATTACTTTACCTGTTACTCTTTTCGATAGCTTCCCAAAGTCCGTTTAAATAAGTTGCGCCCAAGGCTCTGTCATAAAGTCCGTAGCCGGGCATTGCAACCTCGCCCCATATCATTCTGCCGTGGTCGGGTCTTATCGGACCGTCAAAACCAATGTCGTAAAGCGCCTTCATTATCTCATACATATCGAACGTGCCGTCCGAGGACAGGTGCGCCGCTTCTTCAAAATCCGTCGGTGAATTGAATTTGAGGTTTCTTACGTGCGCGAAGTGTATTCTTCCCTTTAACGAACGTATCATATCCGGCAGGTCATTTTCAAGGTTTGTGCCGTAGGAGCCTGAGCAGAACGTTACGCCGTTATGCACATCGTCGACCATATTCATCATACGGAGGATATTTTTCTTGTTTATTATTATTCTCGGCAGACCGAACACGCTCCATGCAGGGTCGTCGGGGTGGATTGCCATTTTGATGTCGTACTTGTTGCAGACGGGCATTATCTTTTCAAGAAAGTACTTGAGGTTTTCAAACAGCTTTTCATCGTCCACGTCCTTGTACATCTCAAAAAGTTCCTTGACGCGTGCCATTCTCTCCGGCTCCCAGCCCGGCATAACGGTGCCGTTCATATCGCCGGCTATACTCTCGAACATCTGCTCCGGCACGATTTTATCAATATCATCCTGATTATATGCAAGAACCGTACTGCCGTCCGGACGCTTTCTCGCAAGCTCGCTTCTCGTCCAGTCGAACACCGGCATAAAGTTGTAGCATACAAGGTGTATATCTTCCTTGCCGAGATTTTCAAGTGTTTCGATGTAGTTTGCGATATACTGCTCACGGTCAGGTGTGCCGATTTTTATAGCGTCGTGAATGTTGACGCTCTCGATACCGGCTATGTGCATACCCTCTGCCTCGACCTCGTCTATCATGGCGCGTATTCTCTCGCGGCTCCATACCTCGCCGGGCTGCGTGTCGTAGAGCGTTGTTATAACGCCTGTTACGCCGGGGATTTGTCTTATTTGCTTTAGTGTTACGGTGTCAAATTTGCTGCCGTACCAGCGCAATGTCATTTCCATTGTTTTATTTCCTTTCTTTAGAACTCCCTGTAAAAATCGTCTTTCATTTCCGATATTGCTATATAACATTCCTTGCCGTACAATAGCTTACACGGTACGCGCCACGTCGGGCCGAAGTAGTACCAGTCGGCTACCATCTCACCGTCGGCGTAAATCTGCAGCACGTCGCCCGGTATGTTTATCTCGGCAAAGCCGCCCTCGCCATTGGCAGTGATTTTTTTCCAGGTGATTTTCCTCTCGCCGCCTATGGACAGCTCCTCAATATACTTCGGTTCAAACGGTTTTTCCGCGTCCTCAATCGTGACATTTGCCTGCGTTACGGGGCGGCTTACCGTGAAATGCTCAAAGCGTTCGCCGTTCCACCTTACGCAGTCAAACTCACCCTCCTGCACTGCGATTATCTCACCGTTTTCCTCGTATAAGTCGCAGTTCTCACCGATATAAAGTGTTCCCAAAAGCTTCCTTGCATTTTTTGCAAGCTGATAGTCCAGCGATACCACTCTTATACCGTTATGAGTGAAGTTATCATCGTACTTATATGTCGTGCCGCCTTCAAATTTGTACTCGGCTTCAATACCGGGTATCTTTGCGAAGAAATACGTATCGCCTACTTTCGCGAGAGGCTGCGCTGTCGCATATTCGAGAGTATTTTCTCCCAGAGCCATATTATACGGCATAAAGAAGCATATGTCGCCCTTTACGTCTATCGGCGGAAATTCCATGCTGCCTGTGTCAATCACAACGTCTTTTAGATCCTCAAGCGCCGTGTACTGCTGATGGTGGTTTATGAATACAAAGCC
>JAFQYK010000354.1 GCA_017406485.1 Clostridia bacterium | reverse complement strand
CTTGCGGACGGAAGGTGTCCGAAAAAGAAATGGCATTAAAACTATTTAACAAACATTTTATATGCGTTTTCTGCGATGAGCGAAAGCGCGCAGGTGACGAGTACATAAAAACCGGCGACATCGGTATTTGCAAAGAATGCTGTAAAATCGTCGGAGAAAATGCGCGTATGCAGCCGTTTCCCGGCAAGCGCGACACCACGTTTCTTCTGACTCCGTTTGAGTACAGGGAGCCTTTAAGAGGCGTTATACTTGATTATAAATTCAAAAACTGCCGTGCCTACGCGCCGCTGCTCGGAGAGATGATGAAGGATTATCTTATGTCGTTTGACATATGGCAGGACGTGGATATGATAATCCCCGTACCGCTTCACGAAAAGCGCCTTAAAGAGCGCGGCTACAACCAGGCGGAGCTTTTGGCAAACTATGTAAGCGAATATACAAAAGCGCCGCTCAATACAGCGGCGCTCACAAGAGTGCGTAACACCAGACGTCAAAGCGGTCTTACGGGTACAGACAGGATAACAAACGTAGCCGGCGCGTTCAAATGCATTGCGGATGTACGCGATAAAACAATCGTCCTCCTCGACGATATTTACACCACCGGCAACACAATTCAATCGTGCGCCGCACCGCTAAAAGAAGCGGGCGCGTACAGGATTTGCGCCGTAACGCTCGCCAAGCATACATTTGAAAAAAATCCCGCTTCGATGTATTAAATAAAATTATCCGTTAAAAATAAGCATATATTACTTTTTAAGAGAGGATATGCTTATGAAACGAATATTTAACATTATAATTGCCGCTCTTTTGTGTACAGCCGTTATCGGCTCCACCGCCTATGCGGTATCGCGTATAGGTTCAAGCGGTCAGGAGGTCACAAACATTCAGACGCGGCTTAAACAGTGGGGCTATTATACAGGAAGTGTTGACGGCGTATACGGTCAAAAAACAGCTGACGCTGTCAAGTCATTCCAAAGAAGCAACGGTCTGACCGCCGACGGCATAGCCGGCGCGGCAACCTTGGAAAAAATCGGCTTGCCGACGGGCGGAAGCAGCAGCGGAGGCAGTTCGCAGGGCAGCAGCTCGCGTGACGTGCAGCTATTGGCGCAGGCGATAAACGGCGAAGCGCGAGGTGAAAGCTACACGGGACAGGTTGCGGTAGGCGCGGTGATTTTGAACCGCGTGCGCCATTCGTCCTTCCCCAACACGATTGCGGGCGTTATCTATCAGCCGGGCGCATTTACGGCGGTGAGCGACGGTCAGATAAATCTCACGCCTCAAACCTCCTGCTACAACGCGGCGCGTGACGCGCTGAACGGCTGGGATCCCACGGGCGGCGCGATATACTACTACAACCCCGTAACCGCCACAAATCAGTGGATACGCTCACGTCCGATTATAATAACAATCGGAAAGCACGTTTTCTGTAAATAAAACACAAATAATTAAACCACAAAGGAGAAGAATATGAGAGCAAAATACATTGTACTGATAATTTTAATTATTGCCTTTATCGTTCTTGTGCTTATTGACCGCAAAATCAAGCTGAATAAGAAAAAAGAACAGCTTGAAGCACAAGCCGGAAAAGAAGATGGAGAAATCAAAAGCGTTTCGGAATAAACCGAAACGCTTTTATTTTACATTTATTTAATTACTTTTCAAACAAAATACCCTTTTCCAATCTGTCACACGCGTCATAATAGCTTTCCGGCGTGCCTATATCTATTCTTACAGCGTCAAATACATATGCGTACACCGGTTTTTGATCCTTCAGCCACGGCACAAAGTGACCGGGAGCGTCGGGATTGTTGCCCTCTTCAAGGTACCTGTCAATAAGCGGAAGCGTGTCCTTCTTATAGAGATAGAACGGCGGAACACCCAGGTCTGACTTCGGATTTTCCGGCTTTTCCTCAAAACTTATAACTTTACCGTCCGCGTCAAGCTCCACAACACCCATTGAGTGCAAATCCTCTTTGTTCTCAATCGTATGCGCGCAAATCATATCCGCGTTTGTTTTCTTGTAACGCTCAGTAAAGTCTGTAAGCGGAAAACCGAAGATGTTATCGCTCGCCATAACGAGGATTTCATCATCAACCTTTTCCATATCAATTACATATTTGAGGTCGCCAATCGCGCCTAAGCGGTTTTCGTTTGTTGTGGTGTGGTCGTTTAAAACCTTTACCTTTTTACCGCCCTTATATGTGTTTTTCGCCCAATCCTCAAACTGCTTATAGAACTTTTCGTTTGTGACTATATAAATCGTCTCAACCTCGGGAACCTCGTCAATCTTATCGGTCACCATTTCGAGGATAGTCTTGTCGCCCAGCTTCAGAAGCGCCTTGGGCATATTATCAGTAAGCGGGCGCAGTCTTGTGGCATAGCCCGCCGCCAATAGAATACACTGCATATTTATATCTCCTATAAAATTACCTGTATTACTTATTGCTTATCTTCTCAACAAGCGCGTTAATCTTGTTAACCGGATCGAGAAGTCTTGAAAT
>JAFQYK010000353.1 GCA_017406485.1 Clostridia bacterium | reverse complement strand
TCTTTGGGCTGCGGTCAGGAATATCTGAGCAGGTTATTTAAAAAGCACACAGGTATGTCGCTTTTGGAGTATAGAAAGAAATACCACTATAAAGCATAGAGAGTATAGGCGCATTTTCAAAGCGCCTATACTCTTTTAGCTTGATGTTTTATATATTCGCTATGTCCATAAGTCCCGCGTGGCACTTGTTGAGTTCAAGTCCCTTTTCGGCGTATTCCTTCGCCTTTGCCGTATCGCCTTTCCCGAGGCAGCCGAGAGCTGCCATATAGAGGCAGTGAACCTTGTTCTTTTTGTTCAGGTCGGCTTCGTAGATAAGGAAGTCCGGAAGCGATACCGCAAAATACTCAATCTTTATGTCGTCGTCCATATGCGCGTTAGCGTAGTCAATGAACGCGTCAAATCTCTTTTGCGCCTCCGCCGTGTTGCCGAGTGCTTCTGTTGCCTTTGCCGCATAATATGTCATCTCGGGCGGCTGGTCGTTGTAGTACATCGCTGAAGTCAGTTCAAACTCACCTCTTGCCGCCAATTCAAACGCCTGCTTCTTCTTCGCTTCGTCCTCGTAGAGGTTGCCAAGCATATAATAAATATCGTTGTCAAGATTGCCGATAAGCTTACCCTCGCCGAGGTTGTAGGGGTATACGAGAGCCTTTTCAAGCATTTCAATAGCTGCCGCGTTATCTGCCTTCTTTGCCATATTCATAAGCGCTATTCTGTACTGCGCGGGAATTTTACCCTCGCCGCCCTCCCACGGGTGGAAGTTGTGGCTCATAATGCGCTCATACGCGTTTTCATATTCGCCGTTCATGTTGAGAAGTGTGATGTACTCTGTGTAGAGGTCATCACGCTTCTCAAGCAAATCGGCATTTGCGTTCATATTGTCAAGGCGCTCGGAGAGAGAGAGGTTTAGCACCTTGTACAACTGGTCAAGCTCGAAGAATACTCTTGCATCGCTCTTGTCCATATTGAACGCTTTTTCCATTGACGCGCGAGCTTTATCAGCGTCGTTTAACTTATTGTAGTAAGCAAGTGAAAGGTTGCGGTAAACAGTCGGGAGCATTATCTTGTCTGCACAGCTTTCCCAAAGCTCAACCGACTTCTCCCACTGTAATTTATCGTAGTACAGGCAGCCGAGGTAGTATGCCGCATAGTTGCCGCCGTTATCTACCGCATTCTGCAGAACTTCTATATCTTCAATACGGTTCGGGAAGCAGTAGAGCGAGCTTGCGTTTTCTGCCTTTTCAAGCTCTGCCTTGTCGCCTGTCAAATAGAACTTGTAGTAGTGCGCCATAGGCTCGTCGTCATTCGGGGCAAGGTCAAGCACAGCGGCGGCTTCGTCGTTAAGTCCTGCCGCCATGTAGCCGAGGGCAAGCTCAACATAGTTGTGGTTGTCGCCGCGCATGAGTGACTTAAAGCTATCAAGCCCCTCGCCTGTAAGCTTGTATAACTCGTATCTCGCGCCGTGGTCGAGCGCGTCAATTTTGACAGTTTCATTTGCGAATGCGATAGCTTCCTCTGTCTTTCCTGTTATTCTCAATAATGCTGTCTTTAAAAGTCTGCCCTTCAGGTTATGAAGTCCCTTTACGAGTGACTTTTCAATATAGCCGAGAGCCTCGTCATAATCTCTTCTGCCTGCCGCGATGCAAGCAAGCTGATAGAAAGCTTTATCCTGCATATTGCCGTCCCATACAGCCTTGTAGAATGCGTCAAACGCCTTGTCTGTGTCGCCTGTCATTTTGAGTGCAAGACCAAGGTTGTAATACGGTTCGCAGTCATAGGGGTTGGGGTTCTTCCAGGTTGAGGATTTTTTCGCGGTTTCAAAATACTTTATACTTTCCTCAAAACGGCCCTTGTTATAAAGATATTTGCCGTAGCCGTTGTTAAGACGAATGTCGGACGCGTCGCGCTTTAAGCCCTCCAAATAGTACGGTTCGGGTGAATATGTCGCGTGGCGGTACTGCTCAAGGTGTGTTGCGGCGAGGAATAACTGCTCGTTTGTTGCGAGCTTTTCGGGCTCGGGAATTTCCTCCGCCGGGTTCGGTACGGGCTCACTGCTCTTTGTCGGAGTTGCGGAAAGGATTTCCTTACCGTCCT
>JAFQYK010000352.1 GCA_017406485.1 Clostridia bacterium | reverse complement strand
TTGCGTCAACAAAGAGTACTCTGTTGTTTGTGCCTCTGTCCTTACGGAATATCAGTACACAAGCCGGTATGCCCGCGCCATAGAAAAGATTTGCGGGAAGTCCGATAACTGCGTCAAGAAAATTAAACTGTTCTATAATTGTTTTTCGTATTCTGCCTTCACTTGCGCCTCTGAACAATACTCCGTGAGGAAGAATTATACCCATTCTGCCCGTTACATCGTCAAGGCTGTGCAGCATATGCATCACAAACGCATAGTCACCCTTTGATGTCGGTGGAATGCCCCAGTCAAATCTTCTGTATGGGTCTAACTCGGCTGTCATTTTTGCCTTCTTCTTGCTCTTTTCCTCTGACGGTACATTGGCTAAAAATCCGCTGTCCCATTTATCCAGTGAAAATGGCGGATTGGCGACTATGCACTGGAACTTCATCAGCTTGTCGTCCCTTACATTTTGCGGGTTTGCAAGAGTATCGCCCTGCCATATCGTCGCATCGTCAACATTGTGCAGAAACATATTCATACGGCACATAGCCCATGTTTCCATATTCTGTTCCTGACCATATATATGCGTCTTGCCGTTAGGCACTTGCTTATATGCTTTTAACAACAAGCCTCCACTTCCGCAGGTTGCATCATATATTCTATCGTTCTCTTTCGGCTCAACAAGTCTTGCGACAAGCTCCGATACTTTGCTTGGGGTATAGAACTCTCCGCCCTTTTTACCCGCGTCAGAAGCAAAATTTGCAATCATATATTCGTATGCATCGCCTATGATATCTCTGCTGTCAAGCTGTGACGGACTTAAATCTAATCCCTCAAAGTCTTCAAGCAGATTTCTGAGTATCGCATTCTTTTCCTTAACCTCGCCAAAATCCACCGTTGAATTAAAGTCTATCGCGCGAAACACTCCATACAGCTTTGAACTGTTGCTGTTTTCAATGTTACTCAATGCGACATTTATTTTTTGTCCTATCTCCGAATCAGTACGGTTTTGATACAAATAGTCGAAGGTAGATTTCTCGTCCATAACAAATCTTTCACGACTCATTGCTCTTTCGACACGCTTCATGTCGCCGTTATATCGCTTAATATAATTCTGCTTGGTTTCTTTGTAGACATCGCTCAAATATTTCACAAACAGCATTGAAAGAATGTAGTCCTTATATCGTGAGCTGTTAATTTTCCCGCGAAATGTATCACATGCGTTCCATAATACTCTCTCTATATCCTGTTTTGTTGTCATTTTCAGTTACCTCTCTTTGCCATTTTATATATTGTTTCTGATATAATCTTATTGTAAAGCTGTTTTTGTATTGTTAGCTCATGCAACAGCTCCTGTTCTTTATCACTCAGCACGGTCAGCTTGCCTATGATTTGTTGTTGTTTTAAGGGTAAATCGTTTACCTTGAGTTCATTGAAAAAACCGGAACTGATTGTACCAAACGCTGTACTTCCACTTATGTTCTGTATAATTTTTTGCTTGGTTGTGTCCCTTTTTAATACCCAATATATATATTCCGGTGACGCCTTGTTTTCATCTACTCTTATCACAGCAAAATGTGATGGAATAATATATCCGCACTCATCGGACTTCGTTATCATCACAGCCGTGTATGGTGCGGTTAATCGAATTAAAATATCTCCTATATGTGATGTAAATTCGGGCTTTACTTTTTCATTAAGCTCAACTGCTTCTGTTAAATTAAAATCTATATAGCCTTTCGGTAATATACATTTCAAATTTAGCATTTTATATGGGTATCTGTCTTTATCTTGCTCTGATACCTTTTTTCGGGCTATAACCAAACCGGTTCTAACTTCTGCAACATCTTTAATTCGCATTTGTACTCCTTTCTGTACTGGAATTTTTGTGATTATAATATATCAAAAAATAAATACTTTTCCATATTATAGCATAAACATTATATTATGTCAAGTATTTTTTGTACTGGATATTTTGTGATTTCTTGTGTAGCATCAATCGGAGAACTTGCTGCTTCTGCATATTCCCTCATTCTATATGCTCCGCCGCTGCTTCGTGTAACATAGCAAAGCACAACATCGGAACAGTTAACCATCCATTTATTTCGTTCGGTTATCGCTCTTTTATAATGCACATCGCCCAAGTCGGGAATGATTATTTCATCATACATTGCGTTATAATATTCTCTGTCGGTATTAAGCCGTTTTGTCATATATGGCATTATCAAACATAACTTAATGGGGTATTTCCGTTTCAGTTCGCGTGCTACATTCTCGCACAGCATATCAAAATTCCCCATACCGCCGCTGTAAAATGTGGTTATACCCTGATTTTCTATTAAATCTGTTATTGCTTCTTTAATTTTCTCACGCAATGAGCTGTCACAATCCCTATGACCGCAAAAGCAACATATTTTCTCTTTCATCAAATTACCTCAATTACTAATTACTATAAACATAGTAACAGTTATAAAAGTAATTGTCAAGAATATACTATGCATATAGAATATCTTTGAGGTGTAGATAATGGAAATGAAC
>JAFQYK010000351.1 GCA_017406485.1 Clostridia bacterium | reverse complement strand
TCTGTTTGCGCGCCCTCAATCGGTTCGCCTGTCAGCTTGTCTACAACGTGCAGCGTCAGTATCGGATCGTTTACCGGAAAGCCGTATTTGAATACCGTTTTCACGTCGTAAAAATACGCGTTTTCCTCCTCGTCGTCAAGATCCGCGTTTACCGCCGCCTGGTAAAAACCACCGGTTTGTACGCCGTTCACTATTGCCTTGTCCTTTTCAAGCCGCCCTCGTCCGAGGTGGTACGGCTCGTTCTGCTCGTCCGTGTACCGCCAGTATACCTCGTAAAAGGCGTTCGGCTCGTAAAGCGGATTGTTCTTCGGCAGCGTTTCGGCGTACGCCTGCGCCGCGGCTGTTTCGTTCCACGGCATTACGCCGAAGCTCGCGCGCATTATGTCCGCTTCGTCGCCGGTTAAGGTGAAGCGCATTGTCGCGATTGGCTTGGGTTCGGCGGTCGTGTCGTAGACGGTGTCGTCGTAACCGCCCGCCTGCCAGACAAACAGCTTGTAGCCGTTGTCGTTCGACCACGCCGCTCCGTATTCCTCGTCGTGCGTCAGCTTCACTTCAAGTCCGTCCGCTATCGTCATTCCTTCATATCTGAATAACGTCGGGTCGTACTTTATGCCAAACGTGCCGTACGTCGCCGCGAGGTTCTCCAGCGTTACCTCCGCGGTGTAGCTCGTGCCGTCGCGCGCCATGTATACGTTGTACGTTGGATCGGTGTCCGCGGCTTTCGCCGGCAGCGCAATTGGCGTTGCCGCTATGGTAAGAGCTGTTAAAAGCCCCGTTATTCTTTTGTTCACCGCGTCACCCCCCTATGCGCTGTTTTTTAGTACCACATAATTTGTATTATGTGGTACTAAAATACCCCCTTAAAAGGGGGTATTTTTGTTTGCAATTTTGGAAGTGTCACCGTTGTAATGAAAATTTAAAATAAGCGACTTATTTTTGTAAAAAATAACAAATTTTTCATTGACATACAGTAAAATATGTGATAATATGAATATGAGTATAAATATGTTTTTTCGTTTTACCACATAATACAATTTATGTGGTATTTTTTCGCGGCAAAAGCCCATACCTATGCCGTTTTTGGGGCATACGCCTATTCAACCGTATCCTGCGCCGGCTCCATCGTGCCCTTCCTCCAAAGCATTACCTTTACCGAATAATTATCGCCAACCTCTGCCGCTATTTCACCCTGCGTCTGATTTTTAGCCAGCCCTGCAAGCGCGTGACCGTCATATACCGCAGTGTACAAATCATACGGCGCAAGGTCGCCGTTTACGGTAAGCTCGTATGTAACTCCGTTCGCTGTCTTTTGCGCGGTTTTTATCGTAATGTCAACCTTTGTGTGTACGCGCATTACGACAAACGCACGCGGTGGAATATCGTAAAACATTCCGTCCGTAATCTCTGTCTGCGATTTTACGGTCTTTATTTTTTCAGGGTTTTGTATGCTGTTTGTGTCCGCGTATGAATTGCCTGTGAGAAGCTCAACATCTGCCGCGCCGCTCAGGTTAAAGCTGTCGTCAAAGTCAAGTTTGATTCTCTTTGTATTTTCATACGGATTTGCGATTTTTACTATTATGTCGCCTGTAGAACCGTCATAGGAAACAGACTGATATGCTTTATCCTCGTTGCCTGTCACTGTGCTTTTTAACGTGTAGTCGCCGCTGTTGTTGGAGTACATACTCTGAACATAATAATCGGGTGAGCAGTAGCTCTCCGCGTCGTCGAACCATATCATATCCGGCGACCATTGCGTGTAGTTCTCTCTTGCAAAAAGCGGCGCGTAGGAAGCCATATATACAACGTCCGCATTTCTTTCAAGTCCTGTCATAAATGCCGCCTCACTGATAGCATTCTTTAACGTGTTGCCCTGCGACGCGTACTCGCCGGCGAATACCTTTACGTTTCTCGCGTAGCTGTCGTAGCGGTTATCATTTGCAAGGAACCAGTCGGGACTTCTGTAATAATGCTCGTCAACCGCATAGG
>JAFQYK010000350.1 GCA_017406485.1 Clostridia bacterium | reverse complement strand
TTACCGTTTCCGCAAGAAGCGAGAACTGTTACCGCCGCGGCTAAAATTAAAAGTGTTTTTATATTTTTCATTTTTATTCCTCCGATATTTTTTAAATCATACTTATTATTGTATAATTTCTAAAAAATATTAGAGGAAATTTATTCATTTTTTTAAACGTAAATATTTTGGAAAATGATTTTTAAGTACACCGCCGGACGCTTTTCCCCAGCCTATGGTATAACCGTTTACCGTCACGGCGCACCAGCCGTTTTTATCGCACTGTATTGTTTCGCCCATAAGATATTTTTTCAGAATATCGCTTCCGCAGTCAAAATCAATGCTGTTTTTAAAATCATTTTTTTTAAGTGCAAGACATAATGCGTGTGACGGTTCAAACCTGCCTTTTCTGCAAATACCCAAATGCAGTCCGGCTCGGATAACCTTTATCTTATCAATATCAATATCAATACCTTCGGGTTTTAAATAAAGGTTTTCACCAAACAGCAAAAATTCACCGTTTAATTTTACATTTAAAAATTTATCCTCAAATTCACGATAGAGCTTTTCACCGTCTGTTATTTTTGATTTTGATTTTTTTATATCAGTGTTTTCTGTCTCATCAAGATTGTGAAACAGCGCGATAAAATGTCCCTCGCCGTCATTTAAGTGCGGAAAAATTCTTCGCGTTTTACTCATATCAAATTTAGAAGCCGACCATTCTTTTTTGCCCTCGGAAAGCATATCAAGATTATAAGGCGCAATAAGCTCCACATTATAATTTTCGAGCATATATGCCGCGATTTTTTCATTTTCCTCCGGCGCAAAGGTGCAGGTGGAGTATACGAGATAACCGCCGCCGCGAAGCATTTTCATAGCGCTGCCAAGTATATTTTTCTGACGCTCGCCGCAGGAAACAGTATGCTCCGCGCTCCATTCTTCAATAGCCTGCGGCTCCTTGCGGAACATACCCTCGCCGCTGCAGGGCGCGTCAACAATTATTTTATCAAAAAAGTGCGGATATTTTTCCGCAAGCCGCTGCGGTGTTTCGTTTATGACAACAGCGTTTTTAATTCCCATACGCTCGATGTTGTCGGATAAAATATTCGCGCGGCTTTTTACAATTTCATTTGCAACCAGCAATCCGTCCTCACCCAAAAGCGCGCCCGCCTGCGTCGCCTTACCGCCCGGCGCGGCGCAAAGGTCTAAAATATAATCGTCCTTTTCTATCGGCAGAGCGGAAACAGTTGACATTGCCGAAGGCTCCTGAAAATAGAAAAGTCCCGCGAGGTGGTAGGGGTGATTGCCGGAGATAATATTTTTATCCGCGTAAAAACCGCCGTTACACCACGGTATTTTTTTAAGCTCACCGAACTCCTTTAAAACCGCGCCTTCCGCATTTTCCTTTAGTGCGTTTATACGAATGCCCGCAAATAAAGGCGAAGTTTTCATCGCCTTTAAAAAATCATCATATTCATCTTTTAACATCTCGCGCATACGCGCTTCAAATTTTTGCGGCAGCTTCATTATTTCATCTTATCCTGAATTATTTTTTCAATTTCATCATAATCGGTTTTGGTATTGTCAAACACGTCAAAATCCTTTTTATTCTTTTTGCTTTTAAAATCCTCGTGATCCTTTTTCGCCGCGTCCGGAGTTAAAATACCAAGCTCGCTCCAGCGCTTTATAATTGTGTCGATGTAAGGGAAGGATAGATTATGAATAGCGTCAAGACAATATTCATACGCAAGCGATACCATTTCCTCATCCATACCGAAATCATCGCGCCACGATTTTAAATATGTTTCCTCTGTTTTTGTGAGATTTCGGTCTCCAAAGCCAAACAGTTTTTTCATTGAACCGAGATAGCTGCCCGACTCCATTTCGGAGGTAATAAATTTGTTTGCCGCCTCGATTGTCATAATGCCGTTCTTGTGCCAGGAGATAGCGACCTTTTCAATATAATTCATATTGCGCTTGTCCTTTGAAACGCAGTATTCGAGAAGCATTGTTATAACCTCGGGCGACAGCTCCAGCTCGTCATAAAACCAGTAAAGAGTTTCAATTTCGCGCTTTTTTAAAGGACGCTCAAAAATTTCCTGAGCTATTGTGCAAAGCTCGGAAAGCTCCTTGTTGTCTGTCATTTCTTCGGTTATATCGCGGCTGCTTATTTTCGGCGGCTCTTTAATTTCGGGCTTTTTAATATCAGCCTTCGGCGCTGCCAATATAGGAGAAGCTCCTTTAAAAGTAACAGTGTCGTCGCCTAAGGTGAGAAGTCCCTCCTCCTGCCAGAATTTCAGCGCGTTTACAACGTCGCTTTCCACAAGATTTAAAACCCGTGCTATTTCCGCGTTCGACATTTCAAGCCCGTCATATCCTAAGGAAAGAGCGTACAGATAAACCTTGACATACGC
>JAFQYK010000349.1 GCA_017406485.1 Clostridia bacterium | reverse complement strand
TCGTTGACGAGGGCGAGGACGGTATCAAGGAAATACAGCATAAGGTGACGTATGAAAACGGCGCCGAAAAGGAACGCTTTATGATAAGCGAAAACATAGCCGCCGAGCCGCGCGACAAGGTAATAGCCCGCGGTACCGCAGAGGTAAGCACACCGGCGCCGCAGAAGCAGGGTATATCTGATGACGGCGGAACGATAAACGGTTATAGTTATAAGAAGAAGTTTACAATGACAGCGACGGCGTATTCAACCGATCCGAGTGAAAATGCAGGTTACAGCGTAAGCGCGATGGGTAACCCATTAGGCTATGGCATAGTTGCGGTTGACCCGAAGGTTATTCCGCTCGGCTCAACGGTATACGTAACCTCGCCGGACGGCTCGTGGGTATACGGCGTAGCGAGCGCGGAGGATACAGGCGGCGCGATAAAGGGCAATAAGATTGACCTTTGCTTCCCGTATAACAATGACGCGTTCGGAAGAAGAAGCTGCGTTGTGTACGTCTTGGATTAGGCAATTTCTACATACCTCAATTCCCAATATAGCCCATAGTGGGCGGAGAACCGCGTGAAAACGCGGTTCTTTTTTTGCTTGTATTTTTGTATAATTTGGCTTAAATATGGAATGAATATGAATAGATTGTGAATTTTTTGAGTTTTGCTTGATTTTTAAAAATGCGTGTGGTAGTATATGATTTGTAAATTTTAACTAAACCGCTTATGGCGGCAGAATGGAGGATATTATTATGAAAAAAATATTGGCATTAACGCTTGCGGCTATGCTGGCTGCAGCCGCTCTGACAGGCTGCGCGGGCGGCGCTTCCGAGAACAAAAATCAGATAGATGTCAGCAGAGTCAACGGACAGACGCTCAAATCTACGGCGACAGCAGAGGAGTCGCACGCGGTATTGGGTAACGCGGAAATTACAATTGCTGACGCGAAGGTGATAGAATATAACGGTCAGGATGTTGCAATAGTCGAATTCAATTACAAGAACAACGGTTCAAGTGACGCGCCGTTTACCGGTGTTGTAAGCGACACGGCAACACAGGACGATCATACCTTGTCACCGACGGTTATAGACAATGTTGACGGCGTAAATATGCTTGCGCTTTCCGAGAATGTAGCTCCCGGTCATCAGATTTCGGTACAGAAGGCTTACCGTCTGAGAAATAAGACGAACGAGATAGTTGTTGAAGTCGATCAAATTACAAATGGCAGCAATGCTCCCAAGTATATAACAAAGACCTTTTCGTTCAATTAAATAAAAGCCGGAAAAAGAGAATGCTTCACTCAAAAAAAGAGTGAAGCATTTTTTGAAATAAAATATCCTTGCCGTTAAATAGACAAACTGCAACAAATATGTTATACTAACGATAATAAACAAACGAACGGAAGATTATTATGAACAAGCTTGTTACAGGAATACTCGCCCATGTCGATTCGGGCAAAACGACGCTCACGGAGGCTATGCTATACGCCGCGGGCGCTATTCGCACGCTCGGACGCGTTGACCACGGCGATGCGTTTCTTGACACCAACGTTATTGAGCGCGAGCGAGGTATTACGATATTCTCAAAGCAAGCCGTTATGCCCTATGGCGATACGGAAATCACAATACTCGATACCCCCGGACACGTGGATTTTTCGACCGAAACGGAGCGCGTTTTAAGCGTGCTGGACTACGCAATCCTTGTCATAAGCGGCACAGACGGCGTACAGAACCACACCGAAACACTCTGGCGGCTTCTTATGCGCTACGATGTGCCGGCCTTTATATTTGTGAATAAAATGGACTTACCGTCTGACAAGGCGGCGGTTTTGGAGGAATTAAAATACCGCTTTGGTGACGGCTGTATTGATTTCACGGACGGTATAAAAAACGAAGCTACGCTTGACGCGCTTTCGATGTGTGATGAAAGGTTAATGAACTCATATCTCGAAACAGGCGCGGTAAAGCTGGAGGACGTAAGAAACGCGATAGCAAAACGCCGCGTGTTTCCGTGTTACTTTGGCAGCGCGTTAAAGCTTGACGGCGTTAAGGAGTTTATGGACGGCTTTGCGCTTTACACGCGCCAAATGATTTATGATGACAATTTCGGTGCGCAGGTATTCAAAATAACCGAGGAAAACGGCACGCGCCTTACGCATATGAAAATCACGGGCGGCACACTGAAGGTAAAAACCGAGCTCCAGGGAAACGGCAAAAACGACTGGAGCGAAAAGGTCAACCAAATCCGCATATATTCCGGCGAAAAATACGCCGCCGTGGACGAAGCTGCCGCCGGTACGGTCTGCGCCGTAACAGGGCTTACACACACCTATCCCGGCGAGGGCATAGGAAACAAAGCCGATGCCAAACGCGCTGTATTGGAGAGTGTTTTAACATACAAAATCGACCTGCCCGACAACGTTGACGTACACACAGCAATAACGGACCTGAGGCATTTGCAGGAGGAGGACCCGCAGCTTAAAATCATATGGAACGAGCAGCTAAGGGAAATTCACGTACAGGTTATGGGTGAGGTACAGCTTGAGGTTTTGACGCGCATTATACGTGACCGCTTCGGCTTTGAGGTATCGTTCAGCCAAGGCAAGGTCGCGTACAAGGAAACGATTGCCGCGCCGTCCCTGGGCGTGGGACATTATGAGCCGCTGCGCCACTATGCAGAGGTACATCTGCTTTTAGAGCCTGCGGAGCGCGGCAGCGGTATGGTGTTTGACGTGCAGTGCGAGAACGACACGCTTGACAAAAACTGGCAGCGGCTTATTTTAACGCACCTTAAAGAAAAGGAATTTTTAGGCGTTCTGACCGGTTCGCCGATTACCGATATGAAAATAACGCTCATAGCAGGACGCGCTCACATAAAGCATACAGAGGGCGGCGATTTCCGTCAGGCGACCTACCGCGCCGTAAGGCAGGGGCTTATGATGGCGGAAAGCGTGCTGCTTGAACCGTACTACGAATTTCATCTTGAAGTGCCGACCGAGAACGTAGGCCGTGCAATGACCGATATACAGAATATGGGCGGAACATTTTCCGCGCCTGAAACGCGAGGTGAAATGACGCTTATATCCGGCAATGCGCCTGTTTCAAAAATGCGCGATTATACAAAGGAGGTCGTGGCTTACACAAGCGGCAAGGGCAGGCTTAGCTGCATTTTAAGCGGTTATGAGGAATGTAAGAACGCCGGCGAGGTCATAGCAGAGATAGGCTACAATCCCGAAGCTGACCTTGAAAACACTCCCGACTCCGTATTCTGCTCACACGGCGCGGGATATGCGGTTAAGTGGGACGAGGTATATAGCCACGCGCATATAGAATTGTATGATTTTGACGATGACGAGGAAGAAGAAACCACCGAGGAGCAGGCGCGCCGTTACGTCCGTGAGGCGGCAAGCGACAATGAGCTTATGCAGATATTCGAGCGCACCTACGGCCCTGTCATACGCAAGGTGGAAATGCCGGCGGTTGTGAAGAATGCCGCGCCAAAGGAAAAGAAATTCAAGGCTCGTCCGATGAATAAGGGCAAGGAATACCTGCTTGTGGATGGCTACAATATAATATTCGCGTGGGAAGAATTACGGGAACTTGCGAAATCCAGCCTTGAAACGGCGCGCGACAGACTTATTGATATTTTGTGCAATTACCGCGGCTTTAAAAAGTGCGAGCTGATACTCGTATTTGACGCGTATAAGGTCAAGGGGAATACAGGAAGCGTGGAAAAAATAGGCGGAATAAATGTCGTATACACAAAGGAAGCTGAAACGGCGGATATGTATATAGAAAAGGTTACGCGCGACCTTGGCAAAAAGAACCGTGTACG
>JAFQYK010000348.1 GCA_017406485.1 Clostridia bacterium | reverse complement strand
GTGGTATATTCCGTTAAATTCATAAAGTAGTCGTAATTTACAAGGCCCTGTACACGCGACGGGTCTATCGTCAAAAGCATTGTTGTTCCCGAAACGTACACCGAGGAGTTGTGCTTAGAGTCGGTAGCAAGCGCGGCGATCGGATATGATTTTGTTTCCGTGCCGTCATTTGGGGCAAGCGTTGTTTCGTCGCTTGAAGGATACGCCTTATCTGTGGTCGTAAGAACCGGCACTGTCTGTATGTCGCCGTTATACTCATACTTCGGCGTTACAACCCTTGCAAAAGGCGTATGCGCGATTGCGCGGTTCGCGGCTATAATGCTGTCCGTAAACGGGAGCGACATCATTCTTGCAATTATAAGCGAAGGCGTGCCGTTACCGCCGGAAATCGTGCTTGATTCGTCCGTTTCAACGGCGAGGTCGTTGGTAACGGTCATTCCCCAGTTACCGTCAAGATAAGCAAAAATATTCTGCATATTTTCCTGCCTGCTGTCTATGCCGAGATAAACCTGCAAATTACCGCCGTTTGTAAGGTAAGTGTCAATTTTTGTGATTTCCTCCGATGTAAAATCAGACATAGGGCGAAGCGATATTACAGCCGACGCGTCCTTTGGGATTTCCTCTGTCAGCGTGTTAAGCTCCGCGTATTCATAATTTTCTTCTTCGAGTCTTTTTATAATACCTACCGCTTCGTGCTCGCCGTGACCTGCCGTGAGATATATCTTCGGCGTAGTTTCGGCTGCGACATATTTCAAGGCGGCGGTTATGCTGTTTTCGGCGTTCAGCGCCGAAGAGCTGTCGTCCGTTAAATCAGTCGGCGAAAGCAGCTTGTAACGCTTGCCGGAGTCTACTATTACACTGTTGGTCGTAATTGAGCCGCCGTCCTTTACATACTTTGCTCCAAAGGTCGGGTTTTCTGCTGTGTTTATGTTGGTTACCCTTATTTTCGGGCAAAGCGACTGATACTGCTTTGTAATCTCGCTCACACGCTGATCCTGCTGTGCCGCGCCGGAAAGGATGTATATATCAACGTCTGTGTTATAGTCCTTTAAAAAGCTCTTTGTCTTATCCGAAAGACCGTAAAGCTTGTTTTCCGTAAGGTCAACCGATAAGTTGAGCTTGCCGGAGATTACAGTTACAAATATGTTGATTGCGGCAACAAGCAATATTGCGACAAGCGTATATATCGTTATATTTATTAAATTCTTCTTTTTCCTGTTCATCGTAAGCCTCCTTAATTCAGTCTGCGCTTTTCAAGGGAAAGACCTGTGAAAAACACAAACAGCCCCGTGAGGCTCAGATAATATATTATTGGTTCGGGATTTAGAATTCCGAGTGAAAAATCCGTAAAGCGTCTTATCGGTGACAGCCATACAAAAATCTGCGATACCGCTTCATTTGCTATAAATATAGGTAACACATCTATAAATACTATAAGTATAATTACACCGTAAGTCGCAATAGCGGCTATGACCTGATTTTCCGTTACGGATGACATAAACGAGCCTATGGCGAGTATCATTGAAGAAAAGAGTATAAAGCCAAGATAGCCGTTCAGTGTTTCCCCAACCGGCAGCTTGCCATACATCATTATGATTATAGGGTATATAGCTGTAATCACCGTTCCGATTATAAACACCGTAAACGCGGCAAAAAACTTACCTAAAACTATATCCCATACCGAAATCGGCGCGGTAAATAAAAGCTGGTCTGTTTTCTGCTTTCTGTCCTCCGCAAACAAGCGTATTGTGAGAAGCGGCAGGAAGAACATTATAAGATATAACACGCTGTCAAAAAAACGCGCCATTGTTGCAATATTGTTGCCTATGTTTATTCTGTAAAACTGTATGCCGGTTATGAGCAGGAATATGGTCAGGAATGAATAACCGAGCATTGAGGTAAAGTAGGCGCGAAGCTCTCTTTTATATATCGCTTTCATTTTCTCTACCTCCGCTCTCATTGTCGTTAGTGAGGGTCATAAATATATCCTCCAGTGTTGCGCCGGTCTTTTCAAGAGATATTACGGGCATCTGATTTTCGGCAAAGGCAAAGAACAGATTTTTTCTTGCTTCTTCATCCAAATCAGCATCAAAATCAATGCTGCATTCACCGTTTTCAGCCATCATAGCGGTCACATTTTTAACGCCGTCAAGCCGTGATAAAATCTGAGCTGCCGCAGCCGCTCGGCCATATACCTTTAGCTTCATATGGCTCCTGCCCATATAACGCGCAGCAAGGTTTTCAGGTGTGTCCTCCGCGACAAATTCTCCCTTGTTGATTATGATTACCCTGTCGCAAACCTCGCTTATTTCGCTTAAAATATGCGAGCTTAGTATAACAGTTTTAGTTTTGCCGAGCGACTTTATAACGTTTCTGACCTCAACAATCTGCTTCGGGTCAAGTCCGACAGTCGGCTCGTCCAATATAAGCACCTGCGGGTCGCCTATGAGCGCGCCGGCAAGACCTACACGCTGGCGGTAGCCCTTTGAAAGGTTTGCGATTTTCCTCTTGCTTACATCCGTAATTCTGACTGTGTCTAAAATATCCGAAATATGCTTTTTCTTATCCTCGGCTTTCGCACTTTTTAAATCGTACACAAAGGAAAGATATTCCCATACGGTCATATCCTGATATAAGGGCGGCAGCTCCGGCAAATAGCCTATGCGCTTTTTCGCTTCAATCGGGTTTTCGGCTATGTCAATACCGTCAACCGTAACAGCGCCGTCCGTTGATGAGATGTAGCCGGTGATTATGTTCATAGCCGTGCTTTTTCCTGCTCCGTTTGGACCCAAAAAGCCAAGTACCTCTCCCTTTTTGACGTCGAAGCTGACATTATTTAAAGCTGTCTTGCTGCCGTATTTTTTTGTCAGATCAGTTACTGTAATCAACTTAATCTTCCTTCTTTACTATTTTAATTCCAAGCTCTTCAAGCTGTTTTTCGTCTACTGTTCCCGGTGCGCCCGACATAAGCTCTGACGCGTTCTGTACCTTCGGGAACGCGGTTACGTCACGAAGGCTCTCGCTGCCCGTCATAATCATTGCAAGGCGGTCAAGACCTATGCCCATACCACCGTGAGGCGCTGCGCCGTACTTGTACGCTTCTACAAGGAAGCCGAACTTTGCTTCAATTTCCTCGTCCGATAAGCCTAATGCCTTAAACATCTTCTGCTGAAGCTCGTAATCAGTTATTCTTATTGAACCTGACGAAAGCTCCGTACCGTTAAGTACCAGGTCGTACGCCTTTGCAATAACCTTTTCCGGCGCGTTGTCAAGGTACTGTATACACTCGTCCATAGGCATTGTAAACGGATGGTGCATTGCTACCCACTCGCCGCTTTCGTCGTCGTATTCAAAGAACGGGAACTCGGTTATCCAAAGGAAGTTGTAGCCTTCGGGGATAATGTCCAGCTTCTTTGCAACGGTTAAGCGGAGCGCGCCGAGAACCGGCAGCGTAACTCTGTCCTTGTCGGCAACTATAAGCACAACATCGCCCTTTTTTGCGTCTGTGCGGTCAAGAATTGACTGAAGCTCACCCTCGCCTAAAAACTTTGCAAAGCCGCAGCTCGGCTCGTCCTCAACCCAGCGGATAAAGGCCAGTCCCTTTGCGCCTATGCCGCGCACGTACTCGGTCAGCTTGTCTATTTCCTTTCTTGTAAGAGTAGAAGCCGCATTCCTGGCAACTATCGCGCGTACGCTTCCACCGGCTTCAATAGCTGATGAAAATACGCCGAAGCCGCTGTTCTGTACCAAATCGGAAAGGTTTATAATTTCCATACCGAAACGTGTGTCTGGCTTGTCCGAGCCGAAACGCTCCATTGCCTCTTTGTACGTAAGTCTTGGCAGTGGTGTGGGAATTTCAACATTTAAAACATCCTTGAATATTCTCTTAATCATACCCTCGCCGACTTCAAGTATATCTTCAACGTCAACAAAGGACATTTCAAGGTCAATCTGAGTAAACTCCGGCTGACGGTCCGCTCTTAAATCCTCGTCCCTGAAGCAGCGCGCAAGCTGTATATACTTGTCATAGCCTGCAATCATAAGAAGCTGCTTATAAATCTGCGGCGACTGCGGAAGCGCGTAGAAGTTGCCGTTGTGTACGCGTGACGGTACGATATAATCTCTCGCGCCCTCCGGCGTTGACTTGATCATCATCGGCGTTTCTATCTCAATAAAGCCGTTTTCATAGAAATAATCGCGCGCAGATTTTGCTATTTTGCTTCTTGTAATGAGGTTCTTCTGCAAAACGCTTCTTCTAAGGTCAAGATAACGGTAGCGAAGTCTGAGCTCCTCGTTTACGTTAGTGTCGTCCACAACCTCAAACGGAGGCGTTTCGGCTGCCGCTAATATACGCAAGTCTGTTACGAATATCTCAATATTGCCCGTCGGAAGATCGGGGTTCTTGCTCTCTCTTTCGCGTACTGTACCCTTTGCCATCAGGACAAACTCCGCGCGGCACTTTGCCGCCTTCTTAAAAATCTCCCTGTCACTTGCGTCGTCAAACGCAAGCTGAACTATACCTGTTCTGTCGCGCAAATCTATAAAAATAAGGTTTCCCAAATCTCTTGTTTTCTGCACGTAACCGCCGACAACGACCTCTTTTCCTATTCCCTCTGTTTCGCCGCAGTAGTTAGTGCGCTTTAAGCCTTGCATTGTGTCCATTTTATATCAATAATCTCCTTTCGCTTCGCTTCAGTCGTTTAAAGTAACAAAAATCTTGCAATTAAATTTATTGGAAGCATAAATCTCTCTTCGTTCGATTTTGCCTTGCTCGATTTCGCCCTTCTCCTTTCGCGTCATTAAAACATACATCATATATTTTACTATTATTATAGGAAAGTGTCAAGTCAAAATGGAAATGTTCAACAAAATTCGTCAAGGCTATTGCGAAAACAGAAAAATAAGAATATAATACTTGTATCGCTTTATAAGGAGAATACAAATGGAAACAAGAAAACAGGAAACAGCTCGTTCCTTTATGAACAACGTCACGGTTATACTCGTTTCGCAGATAATCGTTAAGCTGTTCGGAATGGTTTACAGAATAGTAATAACGAATATCCCCGGCTTTGGTGACGAGGCTCTTGGCCTTTACAATGTTGGATTTCAGATTTATACGGTGCTTCTTGCAATATCGTCCGTAGGTATACCGAACGCCATTTCCAAAATGGTGTCAGAGCGCGCGGCGGTTAAGGACTACAAGGGCGCGGATAAGATATTTAAGACGGCTATGCTGCTGTTTTCGGTTATAGGTATCGCTACTACGGCGGTGCTGTTCTTCGGCGCAGATGTGTTCGCCAATTATGTTATAAAAATGCCCGGCTCGCAGCACGTTATGCGCGCGTTGTCGCCGTCATTGTTCTTCGTTTGCGTATCAAGCGTTATACGCGGATACTTTACAGGACTTAAAGATATGCGCGCGACAAGTAATTCTCAGGTTCTGGAACAGATTTTGAAGTGTTCGCTCACAATTATATTCGTCTACATAGCAGCTTCATTAGCCGCTTCAGCCGAAATGATGGCGACTTGGGCGAATTTTGCGACGTCGGTTGCAACGGTTCTGTCGTTCCTATATCTGATGTTCTTCTATCATAACAGAAAAAGAGCGCTTAACCGCGACATCAAGGCTTCCGACCGCGAGCATTATCTGAAGCAATCCGGCGGCAAGCTGATGAAGGCAATACTTATGCTCAGCATTCCCATTTCGCTCGGTTCAATCATTACTGCCATAAACCGTGTTATTGATACTGCAACAGTGAGCCGCGGTATTGAAATCGCATTCTCCGCCGTTATTCCGGCTCACGGAAATACCGCCGCTATTATGACACCTTCGGCGGCCGACCTTACAGACGCTGTAAGAAGGCTGTCGGGACTTTTAGCCAAGAGCGACATACTTTACAATATGCCGCTTGCGGTAAACTTCGCGTTTGCAACTGTGCTTGTGCCGTATGTGGCAAGCGCGGTAAAGGTCAAGGACTATAAGGAGGCGGCGAACAAGATCAACTATTCCCTGCTCGTTTCCATACTTATAATACTTCCCTGCGCTATCGGACTTATCGCGCTGGCAGAGCCGGTTTATAAGATAATCTACTTTAACGCGCCGGAGGGCTTTGAGCTATTGCAGCTTGTTTCGGTATCACTTATTTTCGCCGCTCTCGCGCAAACAATGACAGGCTCACTTCAAGGTATCGGCAAGGTGTTTGTTCCGGCAATAAGCCTGCTGTTTGGCTGTATTGCGAAAATAATATTGAATATTCTTCTTATAAGAATACCCGCTGTAAACATATACGGTGCGGCTATAAGTTCAATCGCCTGCCAGTTTATCTCCTGCGCAATATGCTTTATGGTTTTGAGGAAAAGATGCAGGCTTAAAATTGAACCGGTCAGATTTATCGTAAAACCGGTTATTGCAGGCGGTGTAATGGGAGCTGTTGCAATTGGCGTTTATAAACTTGTGACACTTGTTTTTAAAACCGGATTTATCGGAAATCTTGTTGCAACACTCTTAGCTGTAGCTATTGCCGCAGTTG
>JAFQYK010000347.1 GCA_017406485.1 Clostridia bacterium | reverse complement strand
TCAGCAGTAGGCGGCATAAATATTTACGGAATACTTATAAATGATGACAGCACAGAAGAACCCGAACCCGAGCCGGATCCCGTTCCCGACAAGCTCCAAAAGAATGTCAATGTAACATTTGACACTCAAAAGGACATTTCCAAAACAGAGAAATATAATGCTACCACAGTTGTATACTCAACCGGTGATACTATTACGGTAGACGGCAGTAACAAAACGATTGACGGCAGAGCATATACAACAAGAATGAAGTTCGGAAGCGCAAAGTTAGACGCATCGGGTATTCCGACATCGCGTGCATTCAGCTTAATACCTGCAGCGGACGGTATTTTAAAGGTTGATTTTGCCGCAACAAATAAAACAGACGCAAAATCACTCACCGCTATACAGGAAGGCTCTGAATCTGTTACTGAAAATGTGCCGGGGGACGGTACAGCCACTCTCAGTATGGCAGTAAAGGCTGACGTGCCGGTATATGTTTACAGTACGGTCGGCGCGAATGTTTACGGATATATTTTAATAGACGCTTCTGCAGAAATTGTACCCGAAAAAATGCCGATAAACACAACCGTAACCTTTGAAAGCGGCATAGGTACAAACTACAACACAACAGGCGCAAAGGCTCTGTTCGGCGATTATGTGCTTGTAATGCCAAAGGGCGGCGACACAGATAAGACCAGGATTGACGAGAGTAACAAGACAATACCCGAGGGCGGAACAAAGTATACTGCGACCTTGAAGCTCGGCGGCAAGGGTTCAAGAACGGAAAGAGCGGTTGAGATAATCCCCGCGGCGGCAGGAACACTTAGAGTACCCTTTATACACGCAAGCTCAACGGCGACAGAAAACGCAGTTCTTAAAGCATACCAGGACGGCGCAGTGGTAGGCTCACAGGAGGTTGCTCCGGACGCAGCAAACGGCGCTGTTCTTGAAGCTGAGGTAGTTGCAGATAAGCCGGTGTACATCTATTCAGAAACACAAGGCTCAAACATTTACGCAATAATTCTTGCTAAGGATTTAGCTCCCGAAAAGCTCCAGCCGGGCGATAATATTGTTTTTTACTCAGGTTATAATACTGAAACACACGAAGGCACTACATTTAATGAAGCTACAATATTCGGTGATAAGGTTCTTGTAATTCCCGATGCAAGCGGTAAGACACAGATTGCCAAGAGCTCAAAGACGATAGGCGATGTAAAGTACAACACAACCTTGAAGCTCGGCGGCACAGGCTCAACGACATCAAGAGCGATCGAGGTAATTCCGGCAGCGGCAGGAACGCTCAAAATTCCGTTTATACACGCAAGTTCAACAGAGGGCGCGGATAACGCGGTATTAAAGGCGTATCAGGACGGTGAGGTTATAGGCTCAGCGGAGGTCGCACAGGGTAATGACGCGGGCAATGTTCTTGAAGTAAATGTTGCGGCTGATAAGCCGGTATATATTTATGCGGAAACACAAGGCGCAAATATTTACGCGGTTATCTTTGACAGCAGTGCGCCGGCAGACCCTGAAATCTACGAAATCACAGCAACGTATTCAAGCAACGCGCTCACAAATGTTACTTGGACAAAGGTTAAGACGAGTGCGGCAAAGCCCGACAAAAAGACGGCCGAAAAGCTTGTAGCACACTGGAAAACCATTGAGGGTATGGAGCCTGTTGTTATAACAGCAAGTACACCCGAATAATAAAACCAACTACAAAAGCCGTGCCGAATGGTGCGGCTTTTTGAAAGGAAATGTTATGAAAATCAAAAAAATAATGACCGCTTTTGTATCCGCCTCGCTCCTTATCGCGCTCCCGGGAATGGGCGCGTTCGCGGCAAGCACTGTACCAAAGCCGGAAAAGTGGACTACGCTTGACAGTGACTTTATAAAAACCGTACCGCTCGCCACCGAGGACAGAATGCCGATAAAAGCCGTCCGCGGTATGCAGGGCTTCGGCGCGTGGAAGGTGCGCGACAACGCCGCCACCTATACTCACACAGACGGAAAGGTCTATAACTTCACACAAAGCCTGCAGGGCGGCAGCGGCGGCGAGGACAACCGCTGCTTCTACTTTAAACCCAAGCAGGCGTGCATTGTAACCGTTGTATACGCGTCGCAAGCCGGCAGACCGATGAAGATATACCAAGGCGGTGAGCTTCTCGCAGCCGGCGAGGAGGGCATAAAGGATGGACAGGCGGCGCACATATGGGCGGATATAGAGGATCCGGCAGACGGTGACGTTTACATCTACGGCGGAAGTTCAAACAAGGACTTGTTCGGTATTTTTGTTGACTATTACGATCCCTCGGTTATCACAACAAGAGAGGTTTCCGGCAAGATAAACTACAGCGGCAAGAATGGTTTGTCTGACAAAAAACTTGTGTTCTTCGACACCAAGGACGGCACGGAATACACCGCACCGGCTTCTGACAGCTATACGGTAAACCTCCGCCAAAACCGAAATTACGAAATATACCTTGCCGACAGTGAGGGCAACCGCAGCACAGCCGCGGCGGTAACGCTTGACACGGACGAGATAAATCTTGAAATGCAGAATAAAACGCTTGACATCTCGCTTGTCGATATTGAGCCGACAGTCGTAACCGGCGACATAACGGTACACGAGATTATAAACGGCAACGATGACCTTGACTTGTCAAAGGTAACGCTGACGTTTACGCCGGAGGACGACACAAGCAAAAAATACACAGCCGAAATTAAGGATAATAGCTACAGTGTAACGCTTATGCCCGACAAATCATACACCATAACCGCCGAAAACACCGACGGCTTCGAGCTTTCGGAGCTGTCAAAGGAGTACATCTTAGCGGCGGGCGACACAGCGCCGTTCAAGAACATACTTATAAAAGAGGTTCTCAATGATGTGCCTTTTGAAAAGACGGTAAACGTCGGCAAAAACCAAAAGTATTCGCGCATAAATGACGCGGTTACGGCTATAAAGAAAATGATTCGTCCCGAGGGTGAGGACGGCAGAGTTACAATTTTAGTTGATAGCGGCGAATACAAGGAGCAGGTGCTCATTGACGCGCCGTATGTGACAATAAAGGCGGCGGACGAAAATGACTGTCCGGTTGTAAGCTGGTATTACGGCATAGGCTACCTCTACTACAGCGCTCATAACGGCTACTATGACGAGGACTACGCTGCCGCAAAAGCTGAAAAGGGAACGGTAACGCAGTGGGGCCCCACCTGCCGCCTGAAAGCTGAGCATATATGCGTGGAAAATGTAATTTTCAAAAACACGCTTAACTGCGAGGTCGCACCAGAGGAAATTGCGGACGGTGTTGAAGCCGCGAAAAATAACGAGTACAGCGACGTAAACGGCAAGCCGGAAAGAACTGTTGACGGCTTTGACGCTATGGCTGAGGAAAACACCGAGCGCGGCTCTGCAGTTGCCGTTGACGCTGACTACATAGAGCTATACAAATGCGACTTCATTTCCTCGCAGGATACTTTCTACACAAACGGCATAGCCTACGTCAAGGACTGCTACATCGAGGGCAGCACGGACTACATTTTCGGCGGCAACTCCGTTGTGTT
>JAFQYK010000346.1 GCA_017406485.1 Clostridia bacterium | reverse complement strand
TTCTGCAAATCACCGGGAAGAAAGCCGAGCTTTTCACCGGCTTCAACCGCCGGACGCGTCAGAATAATGCGGTTTACCTCCTTGCTCCTCAGCGCCGTCACCGCCTTTGCAACGGCAAGATACGTTTTACCTGTGCCGGCAGGACCTATGCCGAAAATAATCGTGTTATCCTCTATCGCCTCAACGTATTTTTTCTGACCGAGCGTTTTTGTCTTAATCGGGTGTCCCTTGACGCTTACGGCTATACAGTCGTCACCCATCATTTTTATATCTATGCCGCCATTTTCCTGCACCATTTCAAGCGCGTAGAGCATTTTCTGCGTGTCAATCGCTTCACCGCGGCCTAAAATCTGAATGAGTATGTTTATAACGTCAGCCGCCTTGTCAACATTATCCTCCTCGCCTGTTATGCGTAGTAGTCCGTCGCGCGATACTATCGTCACCGACAGCGATTTTTCCAAAAGCCTTACATTTTCATCAAAGCTGCCGAAAAGAGCCGCTACGTCAATTTCCTGCGGAACCTCTATCTGTCTTGTTATCAAGTATTTCCTCTCCTTTATCCTGCACGCCGCCAATCGGCGTCTGCACTGCAATGTTTTCTGTAAAATTCATTTTAAGCGTTGCTTTTATTGTTTCATCATCTGTTTGTTCGTATTCAAAAGCTTCGTCCGTAAGCTCGGCGCCTATGGTAAGCTCCTTTGCGATTTTTTCTTCAAGCTCGTTTTTCGCAATATCGAGCGCTGTTTCAAGCGGCATAGGTTCGCGGCTTACCGTTACCTCGCTCACCTCAACGGTATTAAGCGCGATACCCGTGTAGCCGAAAAACGGCAACTTAAGCTCGTGCCTTACCTCCGTCCTGTCGTAGTCCTCGTATTTCACCTCACCGAAGGGCAGTGAAAAGGTCTTTCCGAAAAGCTCCAGAACAGAGTGTCTTTTCTTTTTGCCCGTAGGTATTCTTGACTCATAATACAGCTTATATTCTCCCTCCGCGGTATGTACCGTGTACGCTTCAATATCAGCAAGCGAGTGTATCATTATATACCGCTCCGAGTCTCCCTCGCGGTACGCGCTGACCGTACCGGCAATAAGCAAATCACCGGCAGAAACGGCATCACCTATATTCACTTTTTCCTCGCCTGCCTTGACGTTCATTTTCTTTATAACGCCGTCAGTTGAGGCCACAATATCGCACGGCTCGCTTTTGTCAATCACCGTCGGCGGAATTATGCTGTTATAGATTTCCACACGCGCCTTTGCGCCTTCGATATAAACCCACGCCCACGCCACACCGTCAGCGCCCTCGACTATCCTGCGCTTCATTTCCTGCCCCTCGGGGAGCTTAGATTTTAACGCGCCGCTTTTTACACCGATTTCATCAAGCACGGCTGTAATGCTCGCAATATTCCTCTCGTCCGCTCCGTTTATCTCCACGAGCCATATATATCTCGTCATCAGCGCGCCGAGCGCAATACATACGGCGATTGCTATAAGGAAAGGTATGCGGTAACGGTACAAATGCGCCGTATGCTTAAAGCTGTGTTTTTCCTTTATTCTGACTCTTACGCGGCACTTTCGCGCTATGGGTCTTAAAAGCAAAAAATCACGCGCCGGCAGAGTAAGCCGTATTCCGTTTTGGATGCCGGTACTGTGCGTCACCCTGATGCCGCGGCGGATACAGATATTCAGAAACCTTGCCGAATTTTTCCCACATACATCTATTATAACATATCCGCGCAGAAATTTAAAGAACTTATTTAACATTTTTTACCTCATTTATGTTTTTTGATATATTCAATTTTTTCAAAAGCTCCCTCAACCAGCACATCCTCCCGCCGTATGGCTGTTATGATAAGGTTTTTTCCGAAAATACACACCTCTCCGCCTCCCGTCACAATTCGCACCTCGCCTTGTGTACAGTACGAAACTCCCTTGTGGTGTTCTATATAAATTTCCCTGTCGCCCGAAACGGTTATGCGCGGTATGTCCATTATGACATCCTTTGGCACGCCCCATTTCTCAGCGACTGTTTCCGATATTTTTTTCATTTCTAATATCACCCTGTTTAATTTATGTGCATTTTTTTGATTTAAGTACAATATGAATGATTATAGAAAAGGGGAATAATTATGAAGATAAAAAATTATTTTGTATGGGCATTTGCGATTATGACGGTTGTGCTTTTAATCGCCAACGCGCAAAGAGCTATAATATATTCAAAAGACGCTTTAAATATCTGTTTTGAAATGATTGTGCCGACGCTGTTTCCGTTTTTTATATGTTCGGGGCTTCTTATTTACTCCGGCTTTTCCGAGGTTATGGCGAGGGCGTTCCGGTTTTTGATGTATCCGCTCTTCAAGGTCGCTCCGGCAGGGTCGGGCGCGTTTGTGCTGGGTATTGTGAGCGGCTATCCGCTGGGCGCGGTTACGGCAGGCGAATTGTATCAAAACAATTACCTTTCAAAAAGCGAGGCTGAACGGCTTTTGGCTTTTTGCAACAATTCAGGGCCGCTGTTTATTTTAGGCTCGGTCGGTATCGCGGTTTATTCCGATATGCGCGCCGGTATTGCGATGTATGTGTCGCATATTTTAGCGGCTGTGACGGTCGGGATAATTTTCCGCTTCTACGGCAGAAAAAAGCATTCCTCACCGCCCACAAGAATGACCTCGCCGCAAAGGAGCATCGGTGAGATTTTCAGTATTTCCCTGTCAAACGGCATATCGAGTATGCTCACCGTATGCGGCGCGGTGCTGTTCTTTTCGGTTGCGTCGCGCCTTATGCTCGACCTTGTTCCGCTCGAGGGAGCGTTAAAGCCGGTCGTGTCGGGCATATTTGAGTTCGTTACGGGAACTGTGGGTATTGCGGTGCTTGACGCTTCAATGGCTCAAAAGCTGATACTTACGGCAGGTATAGTCGGTTTTGCCGGAATAAGCGTTCATGTTCAGGTTATGGCGGTTATTGCACGGTATAATCTGAGCCTTGTACCGTACATTATCGGAAAAGCGCTCCACGGTGTTATTTCGGCTCTGTATATGGGGATTTATCTGCGCTTTTTCCCTATTACCACCGCTGTTTTCAATCCGTCAATGAGCCGCGGCGCGGCAGCCGCAAGCGCGTTTGAGCTAATCACCGCGGCGGCTGTTATTACATCATTTCTGATTTACGCAATAAGCAGATATTTAAAAGTGCGGAAATACAGCGCA
>JAFQYK010000345.1 GCA_017406485.1 Clostridia bacterium | reverse complement strand
GTTATAAAGGAAAAAGCGACAGCGACCGCACCGACAGCAAAGGAGCTGACCTATAATGGACAGGAGCAGCCGCTTGTAACGGCAGGTACGGCATCAGGCGGCACAATGCAGTATAAGCTCGGCGAAAACGGCACATACAGCGAAACTATCCCAAAAGCTGCAAATGCGGGCAGCTATACCGTATATTATAAGGCTGTCGGAGACAGCGACCACCGCGACAGCGACGAGGGCAATCTCACAGTAGTAATAAACAAGGCTACTCCTGCTGCTCCCGTAGTAAACGGCGCGAACGAAACCGTAAAGAGCAAGAATGACGGTACAATTACAAGTGTTGACAGCGCTATGGAATACAAGAAGCAAGGGGACGAGAATTATACGGCTATAAGCGGCGATAAACTTGAAAATCTTTCAGTAGGAACATATCTTGTACGCTATAAGGCTGATGATAACCACAACGCAAGCGCCGATACAACGGTTGTTATAGGCGAAGGCGCGGCAATTACCGTTTCATTTGAAACAAACGGCGGCAGCGAGGTTGATGAAATGGCAGGACTTTCATACGGTGATAAGATAACCGAGCCGGAAGAGCCGACACGCGATAAGTTCTATTTTGCGGGCTGGTATAAGGATAAGGATTGTACGGAGCTTTGGAGCTTTAACAATGATACCGTTAAGGGAAAGGACACTACGCTTTACGCTAAATGGAGCGCAATCCCCGCTCATACAATAAAGGGTATTGTCTATGCAAATGACGGCACAACACGAAAGCCCAATGTTAAAGTATCGCTTGTAAAGGGTAATGAGATAATAGGCACTACAAAAACAGATGACAAGGGCGAATTTAATATTATAGCTCTTGAAGACACCTATAATATTATTGCAACCGACGAGGAAAATGATATTACCAAAACAGAGCTTGTCGAGCTTAAAGCCGACACAGAGATTAAAGTGGTAATGCCTAACGGACAAAAGGAGTCAATACTTGACAACACAAACGCAGGTGATTTTGAAGCGATTGTCGGCGGTCTTGACGCTATTGCGGAAAAAGAAACCGTACAAGCAGGTGAAAAAGTGACGCTCAAGCTTGCAATTCGTGATGATGACGCGGCTTCAGCAGCTGCTGACAATACAGGATATGAAGCAGCAAAAACAGCTATATCGGAGTCAACGGAAGCAAAGGGCAAGACGCTTGATTACTTTGACCTTTCGCTTACAAAGACCGTTACGGACACGGTAAACGGTGAGGTTAAGAGTGCAGAAAAGTACACCATTACGGACAAATCACTCATTAAGGTGAAACTCACTACATACAACAGCGCAGGAAAGACTAATATATCGCTTATCCGTTATACCGATAGCGGCATTGAAGAAATCACAACAACGCCTAATGAAAACGGCGAGTACATAGAGGTTGCAAATGACGGTTCACTTACAATCCATGTTGCGGAAATTGCTCCGTATGCCATAAGCTATACAACAGCAACGAAGCGCAGCGGCGGCAGCGGCGGTTCAAGCACTTATGCGATTACTGCCGAAAAAGCCGAGAACGGCAAGGTTAAAACTTCCGTAAGCTCTGCGGTTAAGGGCAAGGAGGTAAAGATTACCGCTACGCCTGACGAGGGCTATGAGCTTGATACAATGACCGTAACCGACAAGGACGGCAACACTGTTGAGGTAACTAAGAACGAGGACGGAACGTTCAGCTACGTTCAGCCCGCGAGCAAGGTAACGGTTGACGCTATCTATAAGGAGGCAGGCGCAGAGCCTACGGCTTCACCCGCACCCACAACCGACCCTACAACCGACAAGCCGTCAGACGGTAATGCGGATAAGTGGTTTAAGGACGTTCCCGAAACAACATGGTACTACGCTCCGATTAAAGATGCGTTTGACGATAAGAGAATGTCCGGTATGAGCGACGATTACTTTGAGCCGGAAACGGATATAACACGCGGAATGTTCGCTTATGCGATCTACCGCAGAGAGGGCTTACCTGAAACAGACGCACAGAATAAGTTTGAAGATGTTATAGCAGATACTTATTACGAAAAAGCGATAGCTTGGGCATCGGAAAACGGCATTGTTGCAGGTATTGACGATACCCACTACGCTCCGGACGATCAAATCACGCGTGAACAAATGGCGGCTATACTTTACAGATACGCTCAGTTCAAGGCTTATGATGTGTCCATAGGTGAAGATACGAATATCTTAGACTTCACCGACGCGCAGGACATAAGCCAGTATGCTGTTCCCGCAATTCAGTGGGCGGTAGGTGACAGCGTAATAACAGGCTTTGAGGACGGCACAATGTGCCCGAAATCAAACGCTAACCGCGCTCAAATGGCTGTAATACTCAACAAGATAGCAGATTTGTTCTAAGCAAAAATTAATTGACCCCTCCGAGAATATTCGGAGGGGTCAATTTTTGTCGCTTTGGCTTAAGAAAACCCGGTACTACTGGTGGTAAGCAAAAATATTTTAGTAAAAATAAAACCGTTTCTCACAATAATAATATTTAGCAATCGCATAACTAAAGTAATGCAGCATAAAGAAATTATATTTGATTGGGAAATAAATAATGAGCCATCCCCGGAAAAATAGACAATAAAAATGGTACAAAAACGGAATGAATCGCAGTTAATCGTTGTTTTACTCATTTATGCAGAGGTATCGGCAAAAAACCGGCAAACCGATTGAGGTCATTATTGTAAACGACAGTAAAGTTGCATCATAGTCCGTTCTTCCTCTGTAACAGGACAGCGAAGCGCCATTTTTCTTTTTCTGTTCGCCATAAATATTTGACCTCTCTTTCCATCTGGGCTTGGGATATGTTCCCAATATATTTTCTGTGAGTGTAGCTGCACTCGCTTTGCTTGCTCGTATGCCAAAATTTCACTTTCGACCAAAGGTGACAAATTCAAAAAATACGCAAAAAAAGCGGTTGCACACACAAGTTGCAACAGCTTTATAACAGAAACATATTTATTAACTATACAAACATATTTTACCATAAAAAGTGCAAAAAACAACCCTTTTTTCGGTAAAAATTTACAATTTTTGCTTGCAAAATACAGAATAATATGATATAATGACTATATTTAAAAAATGGTGTGGGGGTTGACAGCATGGCAAGGACGAGGTACGCTTACTTGCTTGGCATAACTGTGCCCATTTTGGAACAAATATCAGTAAACGGCACGCTGCGGCAGCGGCGAGAAAACTCCGTTGGTTACGGCGTGTTTTTTGTTGTTTTGGAAGGTGTGTGATATGAACGCATTATCCAATACATAAAACAATTTAATTATTCATCATTTCAGGCAGCAGAAATAAGGAGGGATTTACTATGAAAAGTAAAACGAGAACACTGACAACAAAAGCATTGAGCCTACTGCTCAGTCTGGCGCTGATGCTGGGGCTGATGCCTGTGATGTCATTGACGGCAAGCGCGGAAGAGTATTCGTTCGGGTATGCATATGACTGTCAACGACAGCCGGCATTTCCCAAGAAAGGAGAGACCTGCAGCACCAGCGGATTTAAGTACCCGCTTATATCATGGAAGAACTCAGGTACCACAAATGAAGGCGACTGGAAACTGACATATTTAGGAAGCTATAAGGATAAAAGCAACGTTAGCACTGAATTACCTGGCATAGCTTCATCGGTGCAGAACGCATATAGTCTTTCATCGACGAACGAGATACCGATATATGAATTAAAGAACGGAACCAATCACATAGCTTATGGGGTTTTGTGTGCGTTGGCAAATAATAACGAAGAGGCGTTGTTTATTGGTGATACATGGCAAAACGGTGGCGGCTACGTGCTTTCCCAAAATGCTCTAAGCGGCACTGTTTCTTTTAAAATTACAAAGGATATAACGGATATTGAAAATGAGCATACGTCATCTCACACCCACAATTTCACCTACTCCGCGAATGGCGCGACAATAACAGCCGTCTGCACCAATGCGGGCTGTTCGCTCACAGGCGGTAAGGTATCCTTTACATTAGCCGCACCCGGGCCAAATCTTGTCTATGACGGCACGGCTAAGAAGGCGACGCTTGAGGGCGCAGAGGCGTTCAGCGCCGCTACCGGCATTAGTGTTTCATCTAATAATATTGTCTATAACTATACGCCCTTCGGCGGCACAAATCAGGGCGTAGTGACGGAAACGAAGAACGCCGGTCAGTACCAGGCGCTTTACACGCTGCAGACGACTACCCTCCCGAAACCCTTTGTCGGCATCGACTTTACAATCAACAAGGCGGACTCCGTTCCCGCCAATGTTACTGCGAATAACAGTACCTATAACGGTTCCGCGCAAGCGCTTGTGACGGTGGGCACAGCGACAGGCGGCACGATGCAGTATAAGCTCGGCGCGGACGGCACGTACAGCGAAAATATCCCTAAGGCAACTGACGCAAATAAGTACACCGTTTACTATAAGGTAAAGGGTGATAATAACCACAATGACTCGGCTGATAGCAGCGTTACCGTGACGATAGCCCCCAAAGAAATCGGCATAACATGGCCCGCCGATACGGAGCGTTTCTTTGAGCATGACGGAAACCCGCACAGCCTCACCGCGACCGCAACAGGTCTTGTCAACAGCGATACATGCAACGTGACGGTAACCGGAGAGCAGACTGATATAGGAACCTATACGGCAACGGCAACAGGCGTATCAAACAGCAACTATAAATTGCCAACGAACGGCTTGACTGCATCCTTCACGATCTACCCGTCCTTAAGCGATCTATGGAACGCGATCGGCGACGAGGTATGGACAGGCTACGGCGAGCAGACAGGCGTTATCAGCTACAGCAGAGGCGACGAGCCGAACGAATTTCGTGCTTCGTTTATGGGCGGCAAATATACTTTTGACGTGCCGTTTGGCAATATGCGCTTTAACCCGAACAGCTCGGTAAATAATTTCGATCAGGACATCTACGCATTTGATATTGATCTTCCTGCTGTAACGGGAATGTCAAGCGAAACACTCGGAGTAAAGTTTCAAGACGGTAAGATTTCCGGAATTTCCAGCCAAAATGCGGGTATTGCTAAGATGGGAAAAGAAAATGATGTGTCCGCATGGAATGACCTTGCAGAAGCCTTGAAAGCGGGCGGTTTTGTCAAGCTGACGCAAGATATAACCGCAGAAAGCGGAGATAGAGTTCTGACGGTTCCGTTTGATAAAACTGTTGTCCTCGATTTGAACGGTCATAAGATTGACCGCGCGCTTTCAGAAGCAATAGAAAACGGCAGTGTAATTGTCAATAACGGCACTCTTGCAATCGTGGACGGCAAGGATGGCGGTAAGATTACAGGCGGCAACACCATAGGCAATGGCGGAGGTATCCGCAACAACGGTGCGCTTACGCTCTACGGCGGTGAAATCACGGGCAATAATGCAAGCAGCACAGGCGGCGGTGTTTATAACAGTGCCGCGAATACCTCCTTGTTTGGTTTTTGGATGACAGGCGGTTT
>JAFQYK010000344.1 GCA_017406485.1 Clostridia bacterium | reverse complement strand
TAACACCTGCAGCCGTTGTGGAGATTTGTGCATCGTTACTTGCAGAGATTGTGTAGTCTGTGCCTGCATCCTTCACTGCATTTGTGCCGTCTGTGTATGTCATTGTGGTCGGCTTTGTTACTGTGAAGGTGTTTGTGCCAAGCGCTGTCTTATCCGCCGAATACAGACCATATACTGAGCCTGGGTCTGCAGCCTGTGCCGCTGTCTGAGCGGCGTCATCAGCTACCTTCAGCGTTATTGTGCTCGGTGTAACCGCAGTGCTGCCGTTATATTCTCTTGTTACCGTGCCGTCCTGTACAAGAAGGAGCTTACGCTTTGCAACGTTGAGGTTAACTACGTTTGACTCCTTGCCGCCGGTCCTGTCCTCTACAACCTGTACGCTTGCCGCCGTTGCCTTGAGTACGTCGGATGTCTGATCATAGTTACTACCGTTATTCCTAAGTACGAGCTTTAAGCCGTACGCGTCAAGCTGTGAAGCAAGAACGGTTGCATCGCTTGCGCCTCTTGTTGAATAGTGGAAGGTTTCAAACGGATTTGAGTCGCCTGTCTTGTAGAGCTTAATTTCGATATCGTCAAGCTCTGCGCCTGTGAGAGCGTCTCCGTATGTGTAATCCTTCTTTGTCTTGTCAATTACAATACTGTCTATGCCTGCGGCCTTTACAAGACCCGGGATAGATGCAACTGAGCTGTAATCAAGTACAAAGTTGTTGGTTGCTGTTGAGAATGCAGCCTGGAAGTTACCTGTTGTAGCTGTTGTATCCGCATTCGGAATAGCAGCCGGATCGGCTAATGTATTTACAAGTGTGCCGTAATCATATGTTACATTGATGTTCGGCGCCTTCAGCGTAGTCGGCAATGTTCCCGTAGCCGGAGCTTCTGCAGAAAGCCAGCTATAAGTATATACATCACTTGCGCCAACTTTGCTGCCCTCTATATTGTTTATTGTACCCTTTGCGTTAGCGTCTGATGTATCCTTATAAATTGCGTCGGCTGCCTTGATGTCAGCACCAAACTCTGAAACATTAACAGTACGCGGCTTGATTGTACCTGTTACGGTTCCGCTGACTGAAACTGTGTAGTTTTCTGCATCCGCACCGCCAAGCTGGAGGTCAAAGGTAATATTCTGTGCCTCGGGAGATGCCGCTGTACCCTTTACGTCTGCCTGCTCGTACTTCGGTGTTGTCTTGTTGGAAACAGTTACAACATCCGTATAGTTCGCACCGTTAGCGTGCTTTGTGAAGGTCTTGGTAGCTGACAGTGTGTATGTAATATTTTCAACTACATTATCTGTTGAATCATAGAACTTGTCTACGCCTGTTGTCTTTGAAGGTGTTGCGGTAAGAGCTGCCTGACTAACCTTCATAGCCTCGGTTGACTGTGAAAGGTTGGTGTCTGACGGTGTTGCATTTGCGGTAATCGTCTTACCGTTCATATTCTTATAGTGTGCCTGGAGATTTGCAAGGTCAGCATTTGTGGTCAGGCTTATATCACCGTTACCGATTGAAACGGTTATACCTGCAGGAAGCTCTGCAGCGGTTGTACCGTCTGCTGACCAGGTCTGCGCGCCTGCTGTGCCGATAATTCTGTAGGTTGTACCTGCAGTATGGTTCTGTGACTTAAACGTTACGCTTAAACCTGTGAGGTCAAGAGCGTCACCGTGTGTATGTGTCTTAAGCGCTGTCGGCGGTGTGATTGAAAGCTCTGTGAACTTATCGCCGCTTACGTTACCTAAGAGGAAGTCACCCTTATGAGTGTTGTCTGACGGGTACTTTGTAGCGTAATCCTTTTCTGTCGCAGCACCGCTGGCAGTTGATCTGCCTGTTACGTCGGTCCAAACTACATCGTAGTTTGTAAGAAGTACATCATTCGTATCTGCACCGGCTGCGAGAGCTTCAGTATTATCGGCAAGTGTAACGAATACGTCTGTTCTGCCGTTTGTATCCTGTACGTCAGCTTCCTTATAAACGATGTTATAGCTGAAGTTGATGTAATCAGCCTCGTTTACGCCGTCTGCGCTTACAAGACCTGTTGCCTTGATTGTGGTTGCGCTTGCGCTTGTGGAAGCCTTTACGTTACTTACAGATTCTGTCTTAGTTCCGCTCTGGCTTGCATCTGCGACTGTGCTCGGAATGTATACATCCTGAACGTTAATAGTTGCCTTTGTGATGTCGCCTGTGATAGGTGTTTCTGTATCACCGACAAATTCTTTTACGTTTACTGTTGAAGCAAACTTATAGTTGTCGCTGCTTGCGCCCGAAGCGAAGCCTGCGTCTGTGAAGCTGATACCGATACCTGTATTAACATTCTTTGAATCATATGCAGGTGTTGCTGTTACTGCGAAGGTTTCAACATAGCCTGTTACAAATTCGCTTTCAGGTATAGAATATGAAAGCTTTGCCTTATCCCCATCTGTAAGTGCAGTTGTTCTGTCGTATACCTTAGAAATAGACTGTCCTGTCGGAAGTGTG
>JAFQYK010000343.1 GCA_017406485.1 Clostridia bacterium | reverse complement strand
TATGCTGTCGGCAATTCTGTGCATCAGGGATATTTCCTCCTCGCTGCACCAGGGTGTCAGATTGCTGATACGGCTGTGGTAAATCTCCTGAATAGTGCTGAAACTTCCTTCCGAAACGTGCGTAGTATGCAGCGTTTTCGCAAGTGCAACATACTTATCCATATACTCATCAAACCTGTCGGGATGAGTGACCATTGCGTGACCGAGCGTATCCGATTTCAGCATTTCAAACACGATACCAAGCCTGCCGGCAACCCTTACAGTGTCATATGCGATTACAGAGGGAATACCGTTTATAAATGCTGTCTGTGCGAAGGCGCGTTCTCTGTCGATAGCCTCAAAATCCATCCAGGGCTTATATACCTTTACTATTTTGTCCTCGTCTAAACGGTATACCTCGCCGTTGCCGCCTTTGCCTATCAGTTCACAACCGTCTACGGAGATTTCTCTTAACTGTTTTTTCACATCAAGCAGCTCAGTAAAGCCTGTGACCTCAAAAATGTCATATACATCAGGAGACACATTCGCAACGGTGATTGTTTTCCCTGCCGCCTTGCGAACCTTCATCAGAACGCGGAGCCCTGCGCTGGAAATGTATTCCAGCTTTTCAGCGTCAAACATCGGTTCAATACCGGGATGTGCCGATAGCGCTGATTCAACCTCTTTTTCGAATGCTGCAGCGTTATTTGAGTCAATGCGTCCTTCCAAGACTAAATGCAGCTTTTCGTTGTCTGTATAGCTATTCATTAAAATCCTCCAATTTTATACGAGATACTTAGTTTTTAGAGTTTTAATCTGTTCATCTGTAATTCCGAGTTCTTTGGTGATATATCCGGTTACAGAGCCGTAGTTTTCCTTCATCCAGTTAAGCGCATTCTGCATATATTGCGGATTAACCTGATCCATAGCCACCATAAGCTCATCAAGCTCCGATTCCTTATATCCCTGTTCAATAAGCATCTTGCGCTCGCTTTCGATAAGCTCGGCGTTAAAGGTGTTTGTCAGCACAAAATCCTGCATAATCGTATCCTCGCTGACGCCAAGGGCGGAGAGGATAAGCATTGCCGCGCAGCCTGTTCTGTCCTTACCCTGCGTACAGTGGAACAAAAGCGACTCGCCCTCCGGCAGCGACAAAAGCTCTTCAAACATCTGCTTATAGCCTGTCTTGCCCTGATTGCCGGACAGGAAATCCACGTACATCTGATTGCTGATAAAACCGGATTTTAAAGCAAGCTTCAGTCTTCCTATCTTATCATTCAGGTCAATTCCCTCCAGATCCTTCTCGCTGAGCTTTGACGCGCGCTCAGCCGCAAGATTTTCGTCTATAATCGGAACTAATATATTTTTAACTCCGTCAATTTCGGGATCGGGCTGAGACTCAATTTCGCGGCTCATACGTAAATCAAGAACCTTTGACAGGTGATAAACCTCCTTTAACCGCTTAATATCATCATCAGTAGCATTTGAGAGAGCGGCGGTGCGCAGAATGGCGCCGCGCTTTACTGTCTTGCCGTCTGCCGCGGCATAACCGCCCAGTTCACGCGCGTTACCGACACCTGTTAAACCGATGCTGTGTTCGTTAACAAACGGCGTTGCTGCAGTAGTGCTTTTTGTTTCTGTTGGCTTCTGATTGCCGCACGAGCATACACATACAAGCGCTAAAACCAACACTGTAATAATTTGAAAAAATCGTCTTTTCATTTTTTCCTCCTATCTCTTGTACAAAACTATACTATGTAATTTTATCACAATAAATGCCATTCGTCAAATGTTCTGAACGATTTTGAAAAAATTCTGCTTGCATTAACTCTTCAGGTGTGTTAAAATATAAAAAATATTAAGAGAGGAACCGAAGTGAAATGAAAAAAATAATATGTACATCGCTTGCGCTGCTTATGCTTACGGGCTGCGCGGCAAACGTGGCAAAAAATGATTTAAACAGGGAGACCATATATCAGGTGTCGCTTCTGCAGGGACTTACCGACGGTGACTTTGAGGGAAGCGTCACAATAGGAGAGTTAAAGAAGCACGGCGATACCGGTATAGGAACATTTAACGGCCTTAACGGTGAGCTTGTATTGGTTGACGGAACAGTTTATCAGGCTGCCGGTGACGGCAGTGTAAACGTGCTTCCGGATACCGAAACGATACCTTTCTCAAATGTGACATTCTTTGACAAGGATTTGGCAGAGAATATAGAAAATGTGGATAGTTTTGAAAAACTTACGAATATTTTAAATGCAAAGGTCAAGGAACTGGGAGAAAACGATTTCTATATGGTCAGAATAGACGGCACTTTTGATGAAATCAACGTAAGAAGCGAGTATGGTCAGAAAGAACCGTATAAAACCATAACAGAGGCGCTTGCCACCGACCAGACATTTTTTGACTATAAGGATATAAACGGAACAATGGTAGGCCTGTATTGCCCGAAGTATATGAGCGAGCTTAACAGCGCGGGCTGGCATTTCCATTTTGTATCCGATGACAAATCCAAGGGCGGCCACGTGCTTGGAGTAAAAGTCAAAAAAGCTGAAATCGGCTATGATAAAACAGAGGAATTTTATATGCACCTGCCGTCATCATCGCATTTCAGAGGTATTGATTTTGCAAAGGACAGAAGCGCTGATGTAAAAAAAGCGGAAACAAACGAGTAGATAAAAGAGTAAATAAAAAGCTGCGTGAGCGTTATTATAGTTTGCGCAGCTTTTTGCAAGGTATATATACGCCTCTTGTCATACGTTCGCACGGAGCAAAAAGTGTCGCAAGACTGAGGTGAATTTTGCCCAAGAAACATATTAGCAGGAGTGTAATAGTAATATGGTGAGTTATGAGAAACAAAAAATTATTTTAGACGGTGTGTCGAATGCGCGTCAGCTTGGCGGATACCGTGGAACAGACGGAAGACGGATAAAAAATAATGTTCTTTTGAGAACCGGCACGCTTTTTGCCGCACCTTCAGACACGCTGCGCAAGTTAAGCGAAGTGTATAGGGTAAGCGACATAGCAGACCTTCGTATGGACCAGGAAACTGCAACTATGCCGGAGCCGCATATAGAAGGCGCAAACTATCATCATTTGTCGGTACTTAATAACCTTCCCATAACAAAGGAAGACTTTGAATTATATAAAAAGCTGCTTAAAAGTGATAATCTGGTTTTAAAATATCAGACGATATACGAGCAAAAAATCCCCATTGATATGGAACAGAACTATAAAACAATGGTATTCAGCGACGAAGGAAAGGATGGATATAAGAAGTTTTTTGAAATACTTTTAAATAAACCCGAAAACGGCGCCGTTTTGTTTCACTGTACACAGGGTAAGGACCGCACAGGTACGGCGGCAATACTTATTCTGTCCGCTCTCGGTGTAGACAGGGAAACCATAATTGCCGACTATATGCTGACTAACAAAGCATACGGTTTTTTGCTTGACGGAATACGAAGTGAGCTTGAAGCTGCAAATGTCAGCAAAGAGGTTCTTGATTGCGCGCTTATGCTTGAAAGTGTCAGCGAAGGACTGATCGTGCCGATGCTTGAGGATATGGATAGAGAGTACGGCTCGGTACAGGGGTATCTGAAAGAGGAATTTGGCTTGACTGAATCGGATATGAAACAGCTTAATGAGCTGTATCTGGAAAAATAAATAAAAAGGAGTAAAAAAATGGTAGAAAAGATAAATGACAACACGGTAAAAATATCAGGAAGGATAGATTCGAACAACGCGTCACAGTTTGAAAAAGAGCTTTTTGAAGCTGTAGGCGAAAATATAGACAGTATCACGGTTGACGCCGCCGATGCCGAATATATCTCATCAGCAGGACTGCGGGTTTTTCTTAAATTAAAGAAGACGGCAAGCGGTGAGGTGTCGGTAATAAACGCTTCAAATGATGTTTATGATATATTTGACGTTACCGGCTTTACAAATATTTTAAGCGTAACAAAAAAGCTGCGCGAGGTGAGCGTTGACGGCTGCGAGGTGATAGGCGAGGGCGCCAACGGTAAGGTGTACCGCTTAGACGATGAAACTATAATAAAGGTTTTTGCGCCGAATGTTTCAATGGAGGTAGTAAAAGAGGAACGCGATTTTGCTCAGGCTGCCTTTATAGCAGGCGTGCCAACCGCGATTTCGTATGATGTTGTAAAATGCGGCGATAGCTATGGCGCAATTTATGAAATGCTTAACGCGAGAACAGTCGCTTCGGAGGTAAAAGAAAATCCCGAAAGGGCTGAGGAGATGGGAAAAAGACTCGGTAAGCTCTTAAAGGAGCTTCACAGCACTGAGGCGGATAAAAATGTGCTGAGCAATATGCTGGAAATTTATAAGGAGCGCGTGGAGTCCCTGAGAAAGTATTATACAGAGGAGGAAGTAAATAAAATCAAGAGTGTATATGATTTACTTCCGCAAAAGACCACTATGGTACACGGCGATTTTCACGCGAAGAATGTTATGCTTATGAATGACGAGCTTGTATTCATAGATATGGGCGACGTTGGATACGGACATCCGCTTCAGGATCTGGGCGGCTCATACCTTGGTATGGTGAGAATAGGAAAGATAAGCCCCGAAATAACGGAGCGTTATGTCGGTATGAGTAACGACCTGTGCAAAATTGTCTGGAAGGCTATGACGGATGAATACTTCGGTGAAAAGGCGGAAATCGGAAGAAAGCTCGCTGAAATCTACGGTGAGGCGAAATATTCCTTAACACCTTGCATATACAGCAAATTCAATGAAGAAATGCTGCAGGGATTTGTTGCCCGCGCAAGGCAATACGGAATATTAAATCCGGAATTCGATGTTTCGCATACGAAAGAATATCTGGATGAATGTTATAAATAATGCAGAGGATTAACTGATGACAGAGCTTTGTGCTTGTTACTGCATTTTCGGAAACGGTTATTAAGGATGACCGGATATTTGAGTAAAAAAGAAACGGCTTGACAATACGGCATAAAAAAACTATAATTATATGAAAGGAGGAATGCTAAATATGAAAAAGTTATCAGTACTTTTGCTTACGCTTGCGCTGTCCGCTTCAATGCTTGCAGGCTGCGGCACAACCGCAAAGCAGGCGGAATCAACACAACCCAAAGCGGGTGAGACGCAAACGGCAAAATCGGATGTATCAACCTCAGCCGATGACCCTTCGGGCTTCGTGCTTTTGACGGACGTCGTACCCGACGCAATACTCGAAATCCGTTATTATTCAACCTATAACTTTGTAGGTGACAGAATTGACGGCTATGAGCAGCCCACCGCTCTTCTTACCAAGGAGGCTGCTGCGGCTCTTAAAAAAGTAAGCGACGAGGTTGTTTCAAAGGGCTATCGTCTGAAGATTTATGACGCATATCGTCCGCAGAAAGCGGTTGATAATTTTGTACGTTGGGCGGAGAATATAGATGATGCGAAAATGAAGCAATACTTCTATCCCAATGTTGACAAAAGAAATCTTTTCAGCGAAGGCTATATTGACGCCAAATCCGGTCACAGCCGCGGCAGTACGGTTGACCTTACGCTGTTCGATATGAACACGGAAAAGGAGCTTGATATGGGCGGCACCTTTGACTGGTTCGGCGAGGAGAGCCATCCTGATTATGTCGGCAATCTGACACAGGAGCAGCTTAATAACAGAAACATACTTCGTGAAGCTATGCTCAATAACGGATTTAAGCCGCTCACGACGGAATGGTGGCACTTCACACTTGTTGAAGAGCCGTATCCTGACACGTACTTTACCTTCCCTGTAAGTGAAAACTCAGTAAAGAAATAAAATATAAAGGAGATACATAATGAAAAACGTAACCAAAAAACTACTTTCAATTTTAGCAGCGTCAGCGATCGCTGTATCGATGCTGCCCGCTTCTTTTGCCGCAAACGACGATATAAAGGTAATCGTTGACGGTACCGAACTTGTAATATCCGAGGAGGATACAAAACCGTTCGTTGAAGACGGACGCACGCTTGTTCCTATGAGAGCTATTTTCGAAGCGTTAGGCGCTACGGTTGAATGGGACGATGCAACAAAAACTGTAACCGGAGTAAGCGACAGCGGCTCTGTTGAAATGCAGGTTGGCAGCGACACAATTAAAATCAACGGCAATGACGTTCCGGTTGATGTTCCGGCACAAATTGTAGACGGCAGAACGGTCGTTCCTGTAAGAGTTATATCTGAGGGCTTGAATTGCGATGTTGATTGGTCTCAGGAAACAAAGACAGTTATCATATCAAGTATATTGGGTATGTTAGACTATGATCCGCTTTCCTTATGGACAGACGACGCTCAGCTTAAAGTCAAGCTCACCAATTATATAGACGAGATTACAGACATCACCTCCGATAAATACATACCTGAAGAGGATCGTGTAGCCGTATTTGATTTTGACGGTACGCTTTTCTGCGAGACAGACCCGAACTATTTCGACTACTGCCTCTTAAAGTACCGTGTTCTTGATGATCCGGAATATAAGGATAAGGCGTCTGATTTTGAAAAGGAAGTAGCGAACAAAATCAAGGAACAGAATGAAACAGGCGCGTCCTTCAAGGGCCTTGAGGTAGACCACGGTAAGGCTGTTGCGTCTGCGTTCAAGGGTATGACAAATGCTGAATTTAACGACTACATTCAGGAGTTTAAAAAGCAGCCTATGCCGAGCTATGAGGGTATGACCCGCGGCGGCGGCTACTACAAGCCGATGCTGGAGGTTGTTGACTACCTTAAGGCTAACGACTTTGACGTGTATGTTGTAAGCGGTACAGACAGATTTATCGTTCGCGGTATTATTGACAATTCACCGCTTGAGCTTTTGAACAGAAAGATAATCGGCTCAGACGAAACTCTTGTTGCGTCAGGCCAGGGCGACAGTGACGGTCTTGACTATACCTTTACCGGCGACGACAAGCTTGTTACAGGCGGTGAGTTCATTATAAAGAACCTTAAGATGAACAAGGTTTCCGTTATAATGCAGGAGATAGGCCAGCAGCCTGTTCTTTCATTCGGTAACAGCACAGGCGACTCCAGTATGGCTAAATATGTTACAACAAATAACCCCTATGAAAGCCTTGCATTTATGCTCTGCTGCGATGACATTGAGCGTGAGAACGGCAACATAGAAAAGGCTGACAAAATGTTCGATCTTTGCGAGACTAACGGATGGGTACCTGTTTCAATGAAGAACGACTGGACAACAATCTACGGCGACG
>JAFQYK010000342.1 GCA_017406485.1 Clostridia bacterium | reverse complement strand
ATACGATAATCTGTATTTTCATCGTTGCGAATATGTACGAAAGCGCAACGAATACAAGACATAAAATTCTTGTCGTTATAACCTGTCTGTCCTCTCTTGCGTTCTTCTTTATCGCGGGTATAAGGTCTACGCTGATTGCGGAAGCCGAGGTCAGAACTATCGACGAGAGCGTTGACATTGACGCGCTCAGAAGAAGTATTAAAAGTACCGCAAGTATGATTGTTGTTACTATATTTGTGCCGCCGAAGGCTGTCATAAGCGTTGTCGGTATAACGTTGTCAACGCCGCCGGCAGGTAATACGTTACCCAAAACAAGTCTTGAAAGCGAGCCGACAAAGTACGCGCCGCAGCCTATGATTAGTGCGAATACGGTTGAAATTACAGTTGCCTGTTTTATGGACTTCACGTCCTTTATAGCGTAATATTTGCTGACCATCTGCGGCAAGCCCCACGTTCCGAACGAGGTGAGCATTATGTTGTAGCACAAAAACTCAAAGTTTTTGCCGCCAAACCAGCTTGTGAGCTGTGCGCCGGTCACACCGTCGCCGTTATCGGGCACTGCGGCGAGGTTTGAGAGAAAATGCGAAAATCCGCCGACCGCGTCTGTTTTAACAAGCGCGATTACCATTGCAACAACACCTATTATCATTATAATTCCCTGTACAAAATCGGTATAAGCCGTTGCGACATAACCGCCTAAGATAAGGTAAATGCCTGTGAGTACCGCTATGACGAGCATCCATGTGTTTACGCCGACATTCGGGAAGATTGCCTGGAACATATTTCCGAGACCGTTGTAAACAGCCGAGCTGTACGGTACGAGGAATACGAAAATTACGATTGCCGCAAATATTTTCATTGCCTTTGAATTAAATCTAGACTCGAAAAATTCCGGCATTGTTTTGGATTTCAGCGTATGCGTCATAGTACGCGTGCGCCTTGCAAGCAGCATCCAAGCGACAAGACAGCCGAGCACCGCGTTACCGATACCGATCCAGAGTGAGCCGATACCGATATTCCAGCCGTGCTGTCCTGCATAGCCTACAAATACAACTGCCGAAAAGTACGAGGTGCCGTAGGCAAATGCGCTTACCCACGGGCCGATGGAACGGTTTCCCAAGAGAAAACCGTCAATAGTCTTTGTGCGAAGCGACGAGAACACGCCTATACATACCATTAAAAGCGCAAAAAGCGCAAGCGCGATGACTGTCACTGTTTGAGTTAAATTTTCCATAAAAAAATAACCGTCCTTCCTTACTACCTTTTTGTTTTTAAATTTGACCGTTTAAACGCTAAACAGCCGAGTACTTCTGTACTACAAATACTACATCTTTTATTGTACTACAAAATGCCGCAAAAATAAAGGGGATCAGGGAATTTTGGGCGTTTTGTATAAATTCGATGCATAATGTTTGTATATTTAGACAAGCAAAAAGAGCCGATTAAGGCTCTTTTGCTATTTTACTCAACTTTGCAGTCTATTTTATTGCCTAATGTGTCGGTAAAGGTGTAGGTATAATCTGTGTTGTAGAAATCTCCGTTATCCTGCATTACACCCATATTTTTAAGCTCCTGCGCTACAATGCTCGCCCACTTTTGCGCCGCCGCGTAGGACGAGTGGAGAGTGTCGCCGCCGACTT
>JAFQYK010000341.1 GCA_017406485.1 Clostridia bacterium | reverse complement strand
TTTCACCCTCGCTCAGGTAATCGGTGACATCAATTTTGTGACCGCACTCGCTTTTGATAAACGCGGCAAGAGAGCCGTTTAAGTATATCTCGCCGCCCGGTGTAATGCTTTCAATGTATAATTCGGCATAAGGCGGTATATCGTCAATATTAAAGTACCGGCGCATATAGATGTCCTGACCCGCGTACCGTTCGCCGCCGTGGACTATCGGGAGTGTGTCATTCTTCCATTCGCTGTCATTGTAACTTTCAGTATTCCAACCGTTTATATCAATCGGCTTTTTGAAATCCTCGTCTATAAAGGTGTTTATCGAAAAAGTTTCAAAGTCGTTTTCGGTAAGTCTGTGGTAGCCAACGCCCCATATATGCTTTATCACGCTCTTGTCATACGGTGACGAGAAACAGTATACCTCGCTTGTTTCAGGGGTTGAGAACGGCACAAAATCGGCTGTCAGCTTATCATTCAGATACAAATTCCATTTGCGGTATACAAAGTCAAGCTCAAGCTTGATTTTTTCTACTCTTTCCGTTATGGAAATATAGTGTTTTTCCTTGTCTGATATGTAATACGGCTGACCGTCCGCGTCAAATTCCATTTTTGCCGCATCGCCCATCGAGAACGAACAGCAGGAGTAAGCCGCGTCATCGGCAAGCTCCCATTCTATAAAGCAGCGGAAATTCTGCGCGGGTATTTTCATGCCGCTGTTTGCCGCTTTATTTTCTCCGTATCCTATCCATTTCCAATCGTCAAGCGTTATGCGTGCGCGCTTTTCGGGCAGCGGCTGCAGCTTTAATTGTTTCATTCTGTCACGAGCCTTGTCAAGCGTGACAATTGGCTCTTCAAGCGAGAAATCATCAAACATGGCAGGCAATTTTCGCGCGTATTCGTTCAGAAAATCAACACGCTGCTCTGTTGTAAGCGTTGATGTTTCACCCTTAAAATCGGTTTCGCCGTTTGCATTTTCGTCATGGCTTATAAATCTCAGTTCAAGATTTTTTGATAACAGTTCCATTATAAAGCCCTCCATACTTTCTATATTAAGTATACGGCGGCGGCAATTCTCATTCAAGCACCAAACTTGACCAATCCCGTATTTTTCTTGACCACTTTTGATTTTTGTGTTAGAATAACCTTGTAAGGCGGTGAAAATTATGGAACCTATGAAATGGGAATGTGAAGCATTGAATACCGGCGGTGATATTTTCCTTATGCACTCGGGACTTAGCGACACGGCAAAACCGATGTACCACGACTATGTTCTCGTTTGCTACGCGGCATTCGGCGAATGTGTACATCATATTGCAAACAAGCAAATTCCGGTTTCGGAGGGCGATATTTTTATTGTAAATCCAAATGTCGTGCATTATTTCTCCCGCACGGGAAGAGTGGAATATCCCGAATTGTATTACTGTATGATTTCCGAAAAGAAAGTAAAGGAAATATATAAGGAAATAAAAAACGATTTTCCGGAGCTGAAATCTTTTTTTGATAATTCATTTATAAATTACATATACGCAAAGGACAACGCCAATAAGGAAATACGCGGTCTGTTTGTGCGTATGCTTGATGAATTTATGACCTCACCGCCGGGCGGTAAAATGCTTGTAAACAGCTACCTTACAATTACTATGACAAAAATCCTCAGACGATACATGCAGGCTATGAATAACCCTGTTTTTAACCGGAACAAAACGGTGGATCAGGTTATACGGTATATAAATTACAACCTCAATTACGGCATTAAGCTCGCTGATATTTCCGAGGCGTTTCATCTGTCGGAGGAGTACCTTTGCAGGCTTTTTAAACGGCATACCGGAACAACCATAAAGCAGTTCATTTTAAATCTGCGTATTG
>JAFQYK010000340.1 GCA_017406485.1 Clostridia bacterium | reverse complement strand
TAAAATAGCCGTCCAGAACGTCCTGCTTTTCCATCAAATTCCACATATCGGTTTCAATTCTGTTCGCGTCAACAAACGCGCAGCCGGTTTCTGCTGCAATTTCACGCGTCGGGTCTGCGTAGTCTGCGCGCGATTCCATAAAGTTGCCCTTTTCCTCGTCCCACCAGGAGGCTGCATTGGCTGTCATCAAAACAGGCGTACCGCCGCGCTTTGTGACCTCGCCCATATACTTGTTTATAATTAAGTCCTTATAATCCTCAACGCTTATGTAACGCTCCGGCTTGTTTACGTCACCGTCATTTATACCGAACTGTATAAACACAAAATCACCGGGGTGCATTTCGGTAAGTATTCTGTCAAGTCTGCCGTCATTGTTGTAGCTTTTAGAGCTTCTGCCCGCCATTGAACGGTTTTCAAGCGCGATACCGTCCGTCAGATAATCACCGAACACCTGTCCCCAGCCTGTCTGCGGATAAGCCTTTTCATAATTATATGTCTGCGCAGTTGAATCGCCTGCTATATATATAGTAGGTTTTTCAGCCTTTTCACGCGCAGCAAGCTGCTCAACCTTAATCTCCGTCACATTCGGCGCGTCGCCTATAACCTGCACAATAATCTTACCGTCCTTCGGCACTACCGGCTGCTCATTCTCCTGCGTTTTGCCGGCTTCAAGCGTGTACGCTCTTACGCGCTCACCGCCGTTTATGTAAACGTTCGCCTTTGTTTCAGTCTTGCCGCCTGTCGTGACCGTTACCTTGTAATCACCGTCCGGCACTTCAATTTCCTTTACAACGCCGTTTTCCTTGTCGGCTTTAACCTTTGTCATATCATACGTTTCGTTAAAAAGCTTCGCATCGTCAGCCATCGCCGCAGGAATCATAAGTGTTCCCAAAACAGACGCTGTAAGTATTATTGAAAGAATTTTCCTTAGCTTCATAATTTTTCCGCTCCTCCGCTTTAGTCAATACTAAGTTAATTATAGTATATAATAAGAAATATTTCAACTGTTAATTTTTTATTTCATATATAACCGCGTTACAAATCGCCGCTGCAACGCCGGAGCCGCCTTTTCTTCCGCGCGCCACAATGTACGGCACGCCGGCGGTCATAATAAGCTCTTTCGCCACGGCAACGTTTACGAAGCCTACCGGCACACCGATTATTGCGATTGGCTTTATTTTTTTATCCTTGATAAGCTCGTATAATTTCACAAGCGCGGTTGGCGCGTTGCCTATCGCAAAAATCACGTCCTTACCAAGCCTTGCCGCCTTTTCCATTGAAGCCGCTGCGCGTGTTGTGCCGTTTTCCTTTGCCGCCGTCGCAACGTCCTCGTCCGCCATAAAGCAATACACCTCACCGCCAAACGAGGCAAGACGTTTTTTGTTTATGCCGCTTTTCGCCATCTGTGTGTCGGTCACAATATCCGCGCCGTTTTTTATCGCGTCCTTTAATATCTGAACAACGCCGTCCGAAAAGCATAGGTTATCCACATAGTCAAAATCCGCCGTTGTGTGTATCACGCGCTTTACGATTGGTTTTATTTCCGCGTCAATCTCACGTGGCAGCTCGCTTTCGATTATCTCAAAGCTGCGTTTTTCGATTTCGGACGGCAGCACGTTTTCAAGCCGTATCAATATTCTATACCCCTTCTCGCCGCAACGCCCTTGTCATAAGGGTGACGGATATTTTTAATCTCCGATATGTAATCGGCTTTTTTCAAAAACCACTCGTCGGGATTTCTGCCTGTCATAACAAGCTCGCCGCCGTAGGTGCGGACAATACGCTTGACCGCTTCTATGTCGACAAGACCGTAGCCGACCGCGACAAAAAGCTCGTCCAAAACTATCATCTCATACTCGTTCATATGCTCTAAGGCGTAGTTGATATTTTTGTTGTGCGACTCGGTAATAGCCGCCTTATCGCCGTCTGACATTTTGCCGTAAAATCCGTAATTCTTGTCGCAGCGCATTACACGTATGTTGTGCGACGCTTCAAGCATTTTCATCTCACCTGTGTAGCCGCCCTTTAGAAACTGCATAAACAGCACCTTGTTTTTGTCATACCCCGCCATACGCACCGCAAGCCCGACAGCTACGGTCGTCTTGCCCTTTCCGTCACCTGTGTAAACGTGTATCATAGCGTTTCTCCTTCATTCATAATCTTATAAATCATTTCCATATCCACACTTCCGCGCACCAAGTCCGCAAGTTTGTCAAGCTCCCTCTCTCGGAGCGCGTCAATGTCAAGCGATTTTATATCTTCAAAATCAATGCCCTTTTGGGCGCATATACATTTTACAACATCCGCGGCGCACTTGTCAAAGATACCGTGAACATACGTTCCGTAAATATTACCCTCAGATACAATGACGTCGTTTTTGCCACTTACGCCCATATGAATTTCGTAACCCTCATACTCCCTGCCGTTAAGCGGGTCAAATACACCCTTCATATTTTCAAACGTGCCTCTCACCTGCAAGCGTGTTTTTCGGGCTTTAAATTCCGTTTCAACCGGCAGCAGTTCCATACCGCGAACACTTTCGCCACCCTCGGCATTTGCCGTATCGGTTATGCTTTTGCCCAATATCTGAAAGCCGCCGCAGATACCGAAAACAATACCCTTGTACTTCTTGATTGCCGCCTCTAAACCGCACTCACGAAGCCACAGCATATCGGCAATCGTGTTTTTCGTGCCGGGAATTATTATCATATCGGGATTTTTCAGTTCTCGGACATTTTGAACGTACCGCACAGAAACGCCGTCAATAAATTCAAACACCGAAAAATCCGTAAAATTTGAAATCCTCGGCAGCCTTATAACCGCTATATCAATCTCGCCGCCGCCCTCGCTTGTAAGTCTTTCCGACAAGCTGTCCTCATCGTCAATCTTAAAATCACCGTACGGCACAACGCCAACGACCTTAATACCGGTCAGATTTTCAATCATATCCAGCCCCATCTTTAAAATGCTCACATCACCGCGGAACTTGTTTATGATAAAGCCTTTAATTCTGTCACGCTCGTTTTTTTCAAGCAGCTCTACCGTTCCGTAAAGCTGCGCGAACACGCCGCCGCGGTCAATATCGCCCACAAGCAGCACCGGCGCGTCAGCCATTTCTGCCATACCCATATTTACAATGTCATTTTCCTTTAAATTTATCTCCGCCGGAGAGCCTGCGCCCTCGATTACTATTATATCGTATTTTTCACAAAGCGCGTTATATGCTTTCATTATGTCGGGTACAAGCTCCTTTTTGCGCTTAAAATATTCCGCCGCGGTCATATTGCCGCGCGCTGTGCCATTTACGATAACCTGCGAACCGCAGTCGCTTGTCGGCTTTAAAAGTATCGGGTTCATTTCGGCTGTCGGAGTGATACCTGCCGCCATAGCCTGTACCACCTGCGCGCGCCCCATTTCAAGCCCGTCCTTTGTTATGTAGGAGTTAAGCGCCATATTCTGTGACTTAAACGGCGCGGCAGAGTAGCCGTCCTGCTTAAATATACGGCACAATGCCGCCGCGATAATGCTCTTGCCGGCGTTTGACATAGTGCCTTGTATCATAATCCGCTTTGCCATTTACTTCAACTCCTATCCTTAGCTATTATACTTTAATATAAAAAACGTCACAAGGGATAAATCGCACAAAATTACCGCACATATTTGTAACATCTGCCGACCGCGCGAATTAAATTTTAAGCAAATATTAAAATTTTTTGAATTTTTACCAAAAGGGGTGTACTTTGTTTTAAAAGTTTGGTATAATTAACATAATATCTATTTTTATAATGAAAAGGTGATAGGCAAAAGATACTTCTTTTGCATCCTATTTATCCTTGAACGAAGTGAAAGGATGTCAGATTTAATATGGAAAATACAGCAGAAAAACAGGAAAGAGTAATACTCGCCGGTGTGCACAGAGATCTCAGAGATGTTTTGCAGGACACAACGGACGAGAGTATAAAGGAATTAGAGGAGCTTGTTGAAACGGCGGGCGGAGAGGTTGTCGGTACGATGGTGCAGAACAAGGCCGACCTCGAGGCAGGCACGTATATGGGCGAGGGCAAATTGGAGGAATTAAAGGCGGCGGTAGAGGATTTAAAAGCCGATATGGTTGTTTTTGACGATGAGCTGTCCCCCATTCAGATGAGAAATATAACAGATACACTCGGCGTAAAAGTGCTTGACCGTTCAATGCTTATTTTGGATATATTCGCAATGCGCGCTAAGAGCGGCGAGGGTAAGCTGCAGGTTGAGCTGGCACAACTCAAATACCGACTTCCCAGGCTTCGCGGCTTCGGCGCGGAAATGAGCAGAACGGGCGCGGGTATCGGTACGCGCGGACCGGGTGAAACGCGTCTTGAAACAGACCGCCGCCACATTCAGAGAAGAATAAACGCGCTTGAAGAAGAAATTGAAGAAATCAAAAAGCACCGCGATTTATTAAGAAACCGCCGCAAAAAGGACGGCGTAATAACCGCGGCGCTCGTGGGATATACTAACGCGGGAAAGAGTACGCTTTTAAACACACTCACCGACGCAAATGTATTTGCCGAGGATAAACTGTTCGCAACGCTCGACCCGACCTCGCGCGCAATAACGCTTGACGACAACAGACAGATACTCGTTATTGACACAGTTGGATTTATAAGAAAGCTGCCGCACCATTTAATTCAGGCGTTTAAGTCAACGCTTGAAGAAGCTGTTGTTGCGGACGTTTTGTTGCACGTAATAGACGCGTCAAATCCGGAGGCTGATAATCAGGTCAAGGTTGTCGAGCAGGTTTTATCGGACATAGGCGCGGACGATAAGCCTGTTGTGGCGGTGTTTAACAAATGCGACCTCACAATGGGTAAGGCGGCCGCAACCCCCAAGGCGAACAAGAGCGTATATATTTCCGCGCGCTACGGCAAACAGATTGACACGCTGATTGACGCAATCGCGCGCGTCGCTCCCGGAAGAAAACGCCGCGTAAAGGTGTGCATACCGTACAGCGAGGGTTCGCTTGTAAACGAGCTGCACGATACGCAGAAGGTTGACAGTCAGGAGCACGGCGATAAGGGTACGGTTATGGAGCTTCGCGTTGACGCGGAAATGTATGAAAAGATAAGGCAGTATCTGATATAATGTCAAAGAAGGAAATATACAAAACGGTTAAGGAGCAGTCGGAAAGTCTGCTTATAGAGAAGAAATCGAAATTTATCGCAAATGTCAGGCCGGCCAGTAACGAACAGGACGCGCTGGAGTTTCTTGCTCAAATGCGCTCAAAGTATTCCGACGCGACGCACAACGTCTACGCATATGTGATTGACGAGAACAACATCTACCGCTACAGTGACGACGGCGAGCCGTCCGGCACGGCGGGTATGCCCGTTTTGGACGCTATACGGAAAAGCGGCATTGTTGACGTTATTGTCGTTGTGACACGCTACTTCGGCGGTACGCTTTTAGGCACAGGCGGTCTTGTACATACGTACGGACAGAGCGCAAAGCAGGGGCTTTTGAAATCTCAGATTGTGCGGCGGCAGCTATGTGATATACTATCGGTTAAGGTTGATTATTCCCTGCTCGGAAAAATGCAGCACGAAATAATGACAAAGGGTTACATCTTAGAGGACACCGTATACGAGGACAGTGTGACGTTTATAATCTCCACACCTGTTGCAGATACGGAAAGAATTAAGGCTGAAATTACAAATATGACAAATGCGGCGGCGGAGATAGAAAAAACAGATAAGAAATACGTTGATATAGATTTGGAGGCATAAAAATGAAAAAAGGTGTAAAGGTTTTTGGGGCGCTGGTGCTGGCGGTTGCGATAGGCGCCGGCGGATACTTTGCCGGTCAAAAAATGGAGCAGCGCAAATCCGAAATAACAACCGCAATGCCTAAGCAGGCAATGGATATGCAAAAGGGTCAGGGTAATCCCGAAACCCCGCCTATGCAAAGCAACAAGCCCGACGCGTCAAAGGAACCCAAGGCAGAGGCTCCTGCTGAAGCCGTGGCTGACAGAACTATATCAAAGCTCACCGCCTCAGCCGTTGACGGAAGCTGGACTAAGGTAAGCTCAAACTCCTTAAACGGCGGCACTCTGACGCTTTACACGTCAGCCGAAAAAGACGAGAAAGGCTTTTTATGGGACGACAGCCAAAAGTGGGTCTTGGAATACGATAACGGAAACGGCGGCTACTACACACTGTACGACCAGCTTATCACAAACGGCAGGGTCTACTACGATGTCGCAAGCCGCGACAGCGGAAAAATCATCATAACCGTCTACACCGCCTCAGGCAGCGGTACAACCGTTATGCAGTACACGGAAACCGATGATGGTTTTGCGGAAAAATCAGTATATAATTCGGGCGCGACGAATAAAATTTTCTCAAGCATTCCGGATTACAGATAAATCTTAGGAGGTAAATATTATGGAGATCAATCTTACGAGCGAAACATATGAGGGCGAGGTTCTAAAGTCGGATAAGCCGGTGCTTGTTGACTTCTGGGCGCCCTGGTGCGGACCGTGCAAAATGGTCGGACCCGTTATTTCAGAGATTGCCGAGGAGTATGAGGGCAAGGTCAAGGTTTGCAAGGTGAACGTTGACGAGTGCGGCGATCTTGCGGCGGCTAACGCGGTTGTTTCGATTCCGACCGTTATTATCTTCGTTGACGGTAAGCCGGTGAAGAAAATCATAGGCGCAAATCCCGCCGACGTATACGAGGACGCGCTTGACGAGCTTGTTTAAACTGACGGCATACAAAAAATGACCTCATTTCGAGGTCATTTTTTCGTGTCTAAAATAAGCCCGCTTTATCCAGCACTACAAACATTCTTATCATTTCCGGTGTGAGACCGAGTCTGCCGTTTTCATCGCCTAAGATATAGCCCTTATCGCGCAGTTTTTCTATTGTACCGCGCGCCCAGGCAGGCATATTTTCATCTATATAGTCATAGACCATCGGCTTAAGATTTTCTATCTCTTTTTTTAGTTCCTCATACTGCGTCAAAGTTATCTCCTCCGTTTTATTTCCGCAAATTGCGCTGCAAATTGCCTGCGCTGTGCGATCTGCGCCTAAGCGGTTGTATAAATCCGCGTCCTCCTTGCTGTCAACAAAGCATACCTCCACAAGCATAGCTTTTGCTTTTGTATGGCGTATCACGTACAGACCTGAGCCGTCCTTTATGCCGCGGTTTTTAAAGCCGAACGCGGAAAGGGTTTTGCATACCGCTTCCGCTTCTGTAAAGCTACGTCCGCCTGCGGTAAATACCTCCGTACCCTTACCGCCGCCGCTGTTAAAGTGGATTGATACAAACAAATCAAGCTCTCTTTCATTTGCCATACGCACTATCTCGGCGAGGTTTTCGCTCGTTGTGTGCGCGTAATCATTTGTGCAGTCATATACAGTGTGACCGGCGCGGCGCAACAGCGTTATAAGGCTTTTGCCTACGCGGCGCGTTTCGTTGCTTTCGTTAAGATACCCCACCGCGCCGCTGCCGGGCTGACCGGATATTGTATGACCGCAGTTAATTCCTATTATCATCGTCATTCTCTCCTTTAGGCTGAAGAAAAATCGTTCAGATTGCTGTTTTGCAGTCAGGGTGCCGTATGTTTATACTGCCCCTGACAAAAGGCAGCGATATGGGCGATTTTAATCAGCCTTGCCTCTTATCTGCAATAGTATATCTTTCAATTTTTGCGGCATATTCGGCGATACGGCGGCGGCGTTTTCAAGTACCGAAATACCCTCGTTCGCTATGTAGAACATTATCACAACCTCCCTGACCGCCATATTGCCGCCGGTAAGATTTGTAACCGTGTTCGCAAGCGCAACCACAACGAGTATCATAATCTTTTTCAGTATTCCCTTATAGCCTGTTTCACTCGATACGGTTTTTGTGTACACCGCCTTTATAATACCCGTCACGTAATCAAGCGCCATAATTACCACCAGCGCCCACAACGCACCGTCCCACGCGCCGAAAAGCTTTGCCGCAATTCCGCAAACTACGCCAAAGGCTACGCTTGCCGCGTTAAATATTCTGTTCATCTTCGTTTTCTCCGTTTATCCTTTCACCGTTTATAAGCAGGTTTCCCTCCTCATCGGTCGTTATTACATTTCTGCCTATTGTTATCGTTCCGGCTGTGACTGTCTCCGAAACAACGCCGCTGTTTTTTATCGTACCCGAAACAGCCGACGCCTTCACCTTACCGCTTCTTGTCGAAACCTTTTTATACCGCCTTGCGAGATTGCCTATCTGTTCAAGGTAAAAGAACATATCCTTTTTTACCCTGCCGATTGTGAGAATAGCGCTTTCAGGCGAGTACGGGTAACGCTCGATTTTTATGACGCGCTCGTAAAGAGCGTCGCCGCCGTCAACGACCGTTACTCCGTCGCCCAAACGAAGCTGCTCCGCTTCGTAGCCGGCAATCTTATTCAGCTCCGCGTATGTGCCTGTAATGCTTATCTGCGGCACGTCTATGCGCTCCGCGTTTTCCGCGTCAAACTCCCACAACGCGCGTTCAAAAAGTGTCCGTGCGCTCGTAATATCGCCAAAATCCCGATACCCTTCGCGCACTCCGTAAACGGCGGCGTTTGCGCTTTCAATATACTGTCTGCCGCCGTTTACCGAGCCTATATGTAAATCGTCTCTGCCGTATGGGTAAAGACGCGTCACCAGATCGGTTATGTCACGCTCAACGGTTATATCCTCCATATTTTTGCCGAGGTCAAGCCTTACCGCAGTGTCCGTTCCTATTCTCTCAACAAGCGCAATTTTTTTGTTGTCGGTATAAAGCTCACCCTTGCCGCAGCATTCTATAACCGCTTTTACAACGTCATATGGGTTCGTCTTGTCAACGCTGAAAAAATCTATTTTAAACCCATCCGCGTCCACTCTTTTCATATTGAGTGCTTTAAGCTCCATATCTGTCATATATTTAAACTTAGTTCCTCTTATCGCGCGCTCAATGACACTTTTGGGACTGACTCCAATCATATCGGGAATGTTCTGCAGGTGTGTATTCGGCGCGTCCGCATTCCATATGTGACTGCACCTTACCTCGGTAACGCTCTCGCCGTCACGTCTTTTGCTCACCTTCAAAACACGGTAAGCCTGACCCTCGCAGATAACGATTTTATTTTCCTTTAACAGCGGTGTCTTTTCATTTTCCGGGTACTTAAAATCAAGCGTATGCGCGCCGTTTATTTCACGCGCTACACGCACCGAAAACGCCTCGCCTATTGATACGCCGTTTTCATAATCCTCCGCGCCGTAGCCGGTTATTTTAAGCATCATCTTCACCCCAGTCAATATCCTCATAGTCAGCCGTGTACATAAACTCCGGTTCAAAAACTGCCGTAACATTGAGCGCCGAGCTGCCGGAATGTGTTATATGAAGCTCGCTTCTGCCGACCGGAAACTCATAGAAATCACCGCTAATTCTCAACGCGCCGTTTCTGTCCGTGACAAGCCGCTTTTTAAAATCAACCGTTACACTGCCCGAAGCCGTAAACGAAAGCGACTTATCGCCCACGCTCATTGTGACCGTACCGTCCGTGCCTTCAAGCAAAAATACGGGTCTTGCCGGTCTGTCGCCGAAATTTGTAAAATTCGTTTTGCCGACTCCATTTATTGTGCAGGTGTAAAGCTCGTCCATTGAAAGCGGAATATCACTATCAAGCGGAATGGGGTCGCCGAGCCGCGGCCCCTCCGTTCCGAATATATTTTTGCCGAACGGCTCAGCGGAAAACGAAATCTCCATAGTCGCGCTATGTCCGCTGTGTTCGGGCATAAATATAATTTCATCAGTGATTTTCCCGCGCCATACCACAAGCGGAATATCATCAAAAATCATATCACCGCTGCCGCATAGCCACTTTGACAGCTTGCCAATCTTCGCCTGCAGCGCACCCAAATCATCTGCCGTCACCGTGAGCGAAAGACGGAATACCCGGTTTGAATAATGCTCGCGGCCATCTGCGTTTGCCTCGGAAAAATCGTATTCACCGTCACGGTAAGGAAGCGAGACGGTAAAGCTTTTTCTCTCCGGAATTATTGGGCGCGACTTTGTTCTTACGGTCACACCGTATTCCGACGAATGTATGTCCTTAAAGGTAAATCCGTATCTCATAATCTTCCTCCCTAATAAAAGTTTCCGTGTGCTATTGAGCCGATTACTCTGTGCTCCAGCGCCTCAATCGCGGACGAGGACGCGCCGTTTATGCTTATATTGCGGTTGTCGCTGTATGAGCTTTGCGAAACTCGCACGCCCTTTATGGCGCTTATCGTCTGGGAAAACAACGAACGCAGAGTTGACTGCATACCCTGTATGTCGTACCTTGCGCCGCTTACAATTCCCTCCAGATCAAGGCCATTCTTTTCTATAACGCTTAAAAGATAATTTTTGTTATCCTCTATATCGGTATAGCTTTTTTCGAGGTCGGTCACAATCTGCGTATGCTTTTTCTGCAGCGCGTACATTTCCTCCTCGCGCTTTATCTTTTTCATCTGCTCCTGAAGCGATTTGTACTTTTCCTTTCCACGCTCCGTCACAGCGCCGCGGTAGAGCGTGAGCATATCCGATATTTCAGATTTGTCCGCTTTTCTGTCGCTCACCGTCCACTTTTCCCTGAGCGCGTTTTCCTCGTCTGAAAAGCGGCTTTTAGTGTCCCTTATATACTGCTTCTGCGCGCCTAAAATACTTTCAACGCCCTCCATTCTTGCCTTATAAAGGTTGAGCGTCGCTGCCATAGAGTCATCCCGATACTCCTGCCAGCCGATATTTTTACCTTCGTACATCTCGCGTATTCTGTCAAGAGAGCGTTCGTAAAATTTAATTTTACTGTCCCCGCTCTCCTCCCAGTCGTCATAGGTGTCGCGTATCAGCTTCCAGTTCTTCGCGTGACTCTGCCACTTCTCGTATTCGGCGTGATTTCTCTCGTTTTCCAGCTTGCCTATCTTTAAATCAACGCCTGCCTTGTACTCGTAAAAATCATCCCAAACCGCCTTTATTTCCTCGGCGGTATAGTCGGTGGAAGCCACCATTTCCGATACCATTGCGTTATAGTTATAGAGTTGTCTTTGGTACGCTTCAATCTGACCGCTGACGCTCATATCGTTTACGTCCGTCTGATACTTTATCCACGCGTCGGAGTGCTTTTTATAGTCGGTGAGCGCAGTGTCGTTTGCTTTTTTGCGCTCCTTTAACGCCTTTTCCTGCTCTGCGATAATCTTCTGTTCCGCCGCAAAAATCTGCTCCTCGATGTCAAGCACAGCCTCGCTGTCATACGAAAACCTGCTCATAAGCTCCTGCCACGCCGAAAGCTCCTCGCCTGGCGAAACAATATGCGTTTTTTTATAATGCGTAAAGTCCGCTTTTGCGTAGTCATACGGGCTGTTGTTCTTTCCCGAAGCGTAGTGCGGAAGGCCAATACCCCGCATAATGCGCTGCGTTTCGTCAGCCGTATACACCTTATCACCGCTCGAAAGCGGTACGATAACGTCGCGTCCCTCGAACATAAACAGCCGTCCCTTATGTTCGACCAGCTCACGCGGATCGCTCTTTCCGCGCTCGTCATTTATCACCGACAGGCCGCCGGGCGCTCCGCGCGTACCGCCGGCAAGTTTCGGCATTCCCGAAACTGCGTATCTTACGGAAATGGTAACTGTCTTGTCGGTAACGCTCGCTATATTCGCCTTTGCGCTTGCCACACCGGAAGCGGTGTTGTCTATGGCGGTAAGCTTCATCTTCGCTTCCTTGCCGTCAAAGTCACCCATAAGACGACCGGCTGACGAATGAAGCTGTCCTATTGCCGCCTCTGCACTCTGGAGCGAGGAAATGAGCCCCGACGCGTCACCGGTTATACTTACCGATAAATTTGCTGCTTCCATTACTATATCTCCTTTCCGTAAAACATTTTTAAGTGGTCATTGTATTCGACCTCATCCGTGTTTCCTCCGAGGCTGTCTAAAAGCCTCATCATCACCCACGGATTTTGTCTGCCAATCTCGTCAGGCAAAAGGTGGTGGTACTCAAAGAGAAGCGTGTATATCTCCCTGAGCGTTCCACCCCTGCCTGACATCAGCCGTTTTTTGAAGCCAGCGCGTCTACGTAGTAGCCCCAGAGCGTTATACACATTTTGCTGCGCTCGCTTATGTCCATACTGTCAATTACGTCCTGCGTCGCTTCGCTGCCCTCAAACAGATAGTCCACCGCGTCACGGCAGATTGACAGAGGACCGTTTTTTGTGTCGTCATTGTGCGCGTCGTTTATAATGCACATAGCTTCAAAATCAAACGGCTTGGATATGTATTTTTTGTTGTCCTTTGTAAATGTCAGTGTATGCTGCATTTTATACCTCCGGGTAATAGTTCATATCGGTAAACCAATTCTCCTCGAACTCCGCCTTTGTGATACCCTCGGGCAGGTCGCTTTCATCAAAGTAAGCGTAGTAGTTGTTGTCAAAGTCGCGCTGCACGGCTGTGTATGTAGCCTTTGCAGTTTGTCTGTCCACACTGCCCTGCGAGGTCTTTGTCTTGCCTCCCACATTGGACGCGAATGAATAGCTGCCCTTGTAGTAACGCACGTAACGGTATGAGCCGTCCGACTTCAATATTCTCCAGGCAACTCCGAAGTAAACCGTCTTTGTGTCCGAGCCTACCTCTACAACGCCGCTCTTTCTCTCGCTGCCGCGCCAAAGCGCGTCAACCTCAGGAGGAATATCGGCGTTTGTTATCTCGTGACCGAGCTTCTCTATGTAGCTCGATGTTTCATACGCGCCGTTGTCCGCGTCAAACACATCGCTGCCGCCCGCGTCTGTCGGCGAAATCTCGACCGTACCCTTTAAGTTGTACGGAGTGCCGTATAGCGCGCCTGTCGCGTCGTCGGACGTGAGCTTAAAGAAGGTATAGCGGTCTACGCCTATTGTCGGTAATGGTTTTTTAATCATTCTCATTCTCCTTTAAAATAAAATACTTGTGAAATCTCATTGTCTTGTGATAAACTTTTCCGTCCTTTTCGGGAACATCGGCGGACATTTCGCGCATATATCCGTCCGCAGTCATTATGTCGTTTACGCGAAGCGTCAAATCACCGCACTCCTTAGCCGCCGCCGTCCATACGTCCACCTGTACATAGCCGGACTGTATATCCTCGGTATTATCGGTATATAGCGCGCCGTGCTCGGTTACGTTGTAGTAGCTTACAACCGGAAGCGAAGTAAAATCTCGCGGATGCTGGTACACAACGGCGCAGTCAAGCTGTTTTAGTGTCCCTTCTGCTTCAAGGTTAATATCTGTCATATTGCACCTCCTAAACTTGCGGCTATTGCGGAAATAATTGCGTTTTCATTTCCAAAAAGCGACGGCACAAGATACGGCTGCGCCGCCATTTTTGAGGTGCCGAATTCAACGTATGCAGCGTAATCGGTGTTCGCGCTGATTTGTGCGCTTGTGCCGCTTTGCTCCACGGCAATCGACGCTTGCAGCGCGCCTGTATCGACCGGGCAAACGCTTCTTGCATTGTCCGCCACAACCTCCGCGCCGGCGGCTACGGCTTCCGCAACGGCGGCTTCTATCCCTGCCGCAATCGAGGAAAGCGAGCCTGTGTATGTAATATCAACTCTCATCACTGGCATACCTCATAACAGCCGTAGTACCGAACGTCCATTCCTCCGCGCTCACTATTCTGTAAAATGCGCCGCCGAAAAGCACAAGGTTACCCTCCGTCAAAATCGGGTACTTGTCGGCAAAGATTTTGTACTGTCTTTCGCACACCAGTCCGCGCATACCGTCTTCGGTTTCCTCGCGGTATGGCTGAAGGTCGCATATTATTTTGCCGACATATTCTTTAGTGTCCCCGTTTGAATAGCCGCCGTTTGTCTTTTTGTATATTTCAATTTCCGTGTCGTAAAATCTCTCAAACGGATTATTCATCTTTAGTGTCCCCTTTATCCTTGTCTGACGGAACGAATGCCTCGCGGCTTATAAACGGCTTCAGCCTTTGGGCGTACTCCGTCAGATAGTCCGTTTTAGTGTCCCCGTACTCAATGCGGCGTTCGCCCTCGGTTATGGATTTTACGCCGCCTTTTTGCCTTTCTTGGTACATTGCCGCGGCCATCTGAGGGATAAATCCCTCAAGCTGGCGCGGCAGTACGTCTATGTGACAGTACGAAAGCACTGCGTTTTCACAATCATCAATGAGATATGACAAAAGCTCGTCGCTTTCATCGTTCGTAATTCCCAAAAGCAGCTTTGCCGCGTTAAGAAAATCTGTTTTAGTGTCCCCCATAGCGTTCACTGCCTTTCATAAAATTATTTTGTCTTGTAGACATAGATTGCGTTCTTCTTGTTGTTTAAAACGAACGCGTCATAGTACACTCTGCCCTCAACGAGCCAGCCGTTTATGCCCGGAGGATTGTCGTGTATTTTGTACTCCGAAAGCTTCACCGGTGAGGTTGTCGCAGCCTGATTTGCTATGATAAGCTCAACGTCCGCGGGGAGATATGAGGTCGGAACAACGATTACGGGAATACCGTCAACCATACCGACCTGACCCTTAACGAGCATATCCTGCGCCATATCGCCGCTTCTTATAAAGCTGGAATCCTCCTTGATGAGCTTGTAGAAGTTGCTCGAAACAAACGCAACGGTGCCTGTAAGCGGAACGCTTTCGTCGATGAGCGCCGCCGCGCCTGTGAGGAACACATCATACGCGTTAGCCTTTGTAACGGTGCCTGTGCCGGTTGTCTTTGCTCCTGCGACAATCTTTGTAAAGCGGTACTTGTCGATTTCGGGAATTACCACCTCGCGTAGCTGACGCTGCAGCGCCGCGCCTGCCGCGTTTGACATCTGCGTGTCATTGTAATTGCCGCGGTCAATGGTGAAGGTAAAACTTCTGTCCTTTGTCATCGTCATTTCCTGCACCGTGTTCTGAAGCTCTGCCGGCGTACCGTAACGGCTCGTGCCTGTGGCGGTGTAGTCGTTCATCGGCGCGGTCGGTACAGTATACACGTTGACCGTCTTAACACCGACAAAGTCATAATCGTTATTTACCGCGGGTGAGCTTACAGACTCGCGCGCGAATTTTTCATCAATTTTCTGTGCGTATTTACTTGCGTAATTTATTGCCAATTAAATCATCCTTTCCTTTTGATTTCTCAAATGCCGAGACCGCTTAAAAACGGATCGGCCGATGGCTCATTTTCCTTTGAAACGCGCGGCAGCGTACCCTTTAAGCGTTCACTGAGACCTGCCTCAATCGCCTTCAAAAACTCTGCCTTGAAAATCGAAATATTTTCAAGCATCTTATCATTATCGCCGTCCGCGACAAAACGCGCAAACGTCACGGGCAGATTCTGCGCCGTAAGCTCCTTCGCAGCCTCAAACTCGGCTCTCTCGCTCACGTACTGCGCTCTCTCCGTTTCAAAATCCTTGCGGCTCTTTTCAATCTCAGCCTTGGCTCTCTCCTCCGAGGACATCTGCGCCATTTTTGCCGCGTCCTCGCGCTCGGCTGCAATTCTCGCTTCAAAATCCTTGCCGAAACTCTCCTTTAAGCCGCTGACCGCTTCGGCAACATACTTTTCCACAAGCGCCTTAATATCAGGCTGCTTTTCGGTTTCCTTCTTCTTTTTTTCTTCCATATTTACTTCCTTTCTCAAATATCTGGGAAAATGCCGTTAGCAGAGTGCCGCTTTGAAGCCGACGGTGCCGTACGTGTGTACTGCCCTCGGCAAAAAGTGGTGCTATGCTTCTCGGCATTTTTTCAGACCGCACTTGATGCACGCGCTTTCTCACGAGCCACCAGCATCGCTTCCTCCCTTGCATCACCGACAAAGGATAGCTGACTTAAAAGCGTTTCATTAGTCGCGATACCCTCCAGGTTCTTTATCATCTGCGAAATCTCCAGCTCATTCACCGGCATATTGCGCGTAAAAATAACGTCTACACGGTGAATTGGCACATACTCCATCGCGCCCTTTAATGATAAAAAGTTCACGTAAAGCTCAAAACGCTTTTTAAGCGACTTCGCAAAATAACGCTCCTTGTTACGGACGTGCTGCTCAAAGCCCATCAGCTTGTACTTTATCGCAACACCGGAAAGATTTGAACCGAAGGTACGGTCACTGAGATCGGGTATCATTGAGAAGCGGTGAATGTCGGTCTTTAACGCGTTCTTTAAAACCTCAACATCATTCTCATTCATCACCTTACTCAGATACTCCGCACTTGCGCCCTCATAGCCCATAAGGATTTTTTCCTCGCGCAGCTTCTTCGCCTGCGTGCTGTCAAGGTCTATACCGGTGAGAAAGAGAAACGCGTCCACAAACTGCTCCTTATCATTGACACGGTCACTTTCCAAGATGTTGTACGCGTCAATAAGCGGTATAAGCTGTTCAAAATCGCCCTGTCTTTCCTCGTTGTTTCGGTACTCCAAAATCGGCAGCGCGCCGAAATAG
>JAFQYK010000042.1 GCA_017406485.1 Clostridia bacterium | reverse complement strand
TGGCGCGTAAAAAATATGAAGGAGGCCATCTCAAATATAGGCCGTCCGAACGCCACGGCTGACCTTTACGATTTCGCTGTAAGGAAGGTCTTGGAAAAGTCCGGCTCGGAGGTAAACTCCATTCCTGCCATATAATTTAAAACGCCGCCATCGGTGGAAAAATCAAACCGCAGCTTGTAGGACGCAAGCTGCATTTTTTTGCCTGTTTTTGCACCGTACTTCCTGTCGCCGGCAAGCGGATGACCGATATGCGCCATTTGCGCGCGTATCTGATGTGTTCTTCCCGTCAACAGTTCAACCTCAATCAAGGAATAATCACCGCGCACCGCAAGCGTTTTGTACTTCGTGCGTATTTCCTTGGCGCCGTCCGTGGAATGGTCTTTAACGGTTACAATCTTGTCGCCGCGGGTAAGGAATGCCGTCAGTGTGCCGCTTTTATCCGTAACACCCTCACATATTGCAAGGTAGTATTTTTTTATTTCTCGCGATTTAATCTTTTCATTTAATACTCTCAAGGCTTCAGCGTTCTTTGCGCCTATGATAATGCCCGAAGTGCCCCTGTCAAGGCGGTTACAAAAGGCAGGGGAGAAGGAATGTTCGTTTTTTGGGTCATATTCGCCTTTTTCATAGAGATAGCTCTGCATACGCCCTAAAAGAGTGTCGCTTGTGCCTTTATCGTCCGCGTGAACGACAATACCGGCAGGTTTGTTTATAAGGATGATGTTCTCGTCCTCATACACAACATCAATATCGCTCCGCCCTTTTGTAAAGCTGCTCTCACCATCAAAAAATTCGTCCGCAAAATACAGCGTAAGCTCGTCGCCCTCCGACAAAACAAATTTTCCGTCCTTGACGTGCTTACCGTTCACGCGCACACAATTCTTGCGCAATCCCTTATACAGCATACCCTGCGGCAGACGCGGCATATATTTGGTTATAAATTTATCCAGCCGCTGAGCGGCGTCGTTTTTGTTTATAGTTACTTTTTTCATATTTTCCTCCGAAATTTAACATAAATATTGTAACACAAAAGAAAGTATGTTACAATATACAAGGATAAAAAATAAGGAGACAATAAAAATGGGATTATTTAACGGATATTTAAAAGAGGGAAAGGGCGTTGAAAAAAACGAAAAAAAGAAGCGCGGTTTCTTTTTGTATATAGATATTTTATGGCAGAAAATGTCGAAGCTTATAGCGGCAAACTGCCTTTATTCGCTCACCAGCCTCCCGTGGCTTGTGCTTCTGTACTTCTTTTTCGGTATTGTACTTATAAATACCGGCGTAACAGCGAGCGTGACGCAAACAATTATGTCCGCAATGCCGGACGGTGACGCTGCGGCGATTGCCGGTAACGTCACTGTACAGCTCCAGATTTTTCTTTCTGTATCTGTATTTGTGCTTTGGGGCAGCGGCCCCTCGAGCGCGGCATATGCGTATGTGAACCGCTGCTTTACACGCAGCGAGCCTGTTTGGGTTGTATCGGACGGCTGGGATAAGTTCAAGGAGAACTTTAAGCAGTCTATGGTTGTGCTGCTCATTGACGCGGCGTTTCTTTTCTTTGCGATATACTCTGTTTCTTTTTACAGAAATCTCTATATAACGCAGGGTAATATCATATGGCTTGTGCTCGAATACTTTATAATAATCGCTTCTGTGATATTTACAATGATGCATTCGTTTATCTATCAGATTATGGTGACGTTCGACTGCTCCATCGGCGCGATATACAAAAATGCGCTTATTATAACGCTTGCAAAACTGCCGGGCAGCGTTTTAACAACAGCGATAAGCGCGGCGTTTCTGTTCCTTGTTTTCATCATAATCAATCTCAATCCGCTGTTTGCAGCGCTTATTGTGCTTGTGTTCGGCCTGTGCTTTACAAGCTATGTAACCGATTTCTACGCGGCGCGTGTAATTGAGAAAAATGTACTGAAGAATATGAAAGCTAAAAAGGCAAAGGAGCCGGTTATCGAATATCTTGACGAGGAGGACGCTGCGGAATGATTTTGGGCGATTATGATGTTGCCGTTATAGGCGGCGGTCACGCCGGCTGTGAAGCCGCGCTTGCGGCGGCCCGTCTGGGTATGCGGACGGTTATGTTTTCTATCAGCCTTGACGCTATAGGCAACCTGCCGTGTAACCCAAGCATAGGCGGTACGGCAAAGGGGCATCTTGTGCGCGAGATTGACGCGCTTGGCGGTGAGATGGGCAAGGCGGCTGACGCGACTTTTATACAGTCAAAAATGCTCAACCGCGGCAAGGGTCCGGCGGTTCATTCCCTGCGCGCGCAGATAGACAGGAAGAAGTACCACGCCGAAATGAAAAAACGCCTTGAAAATCAGAAAAATTTGCAGATTAAACAGGCGGAAATAGTTGACATTCTGACCGAGGATAATAAGGTAACGGGCGTTGTCACGCATATGGGCGCGGAATACACCGTAAAGGCTGTAATCGTAGCCAGCGGCACATATTTAAAGGGTAAAATACTTATCGGCAGTTATTCGCGTGAGTCAGGCCCCGACGGAATGTTTCCGGCAAATGAGCTAAGCGAAAACCTCCGCCGCATAGGTGTGGAGCTGACGCGCTTTAAAACAGGCACGCCTGCGCGAATACACGCCGACACTTTAAATTACGACAAAATGGAAATAGAAGAGGGCGACGAAAAAATCGTGCCGTTCTCGTTTGAAACCGAGGAAACAGGCAAAAACCTTGTACCGTGCTATATCGTTTACACCAACGAAAAAACGCACGAAATAATCAGAAACAACCTTGACCGCTCCGCAATGTACGGCGGCCTGGTCGAGGGTATAGGCCCGAGGTACTGCCCGTCAATCGAGGATAAGGTGGTGCGTTTTGCGGATAAAAAGCGTCACCAGCTTTTTATTGAACCTATGGGACTTGACACAAAGGAAATGTACGCGCAGGGATTTTCCACAAGCCTACCCGAGGATGTGCAGATTGAGATGTACAGAAGCGTCGAGGGTTTGGAAAATGTGGAGATTATGCGAAGCGCGTATGCGATTGAGTACGATTGCTGCGACCCGCAGCAGCTAAATGCTACGCTTGAATTTAAAAACATAAGCGGCCTTTACGGTGCGGGACAGTTTAACGGCACGTCAGGCTATGAAGAAGCCGCCGCGCAGGGACTTATCGCAGGCATAAACGCCGCTCTTAAGTTAAAAGGGGAGGAACCGCTGACACTTAAAAGAAGTGACGGTTATATAGGAACTCTTATAGACGACCTTATCACAAAAGGTACAAACGAGCCGTACCGAATGATGACCTCGAGAAGCGAATACCGCCTTTTGTTAAGGCAGGATAACGCCGATGAACGCTTAACGCCTATGGGTTACCGCGTTGGACTTATCAGCGAGGAACGTTATCGGAAATTCCTTAATAAAATGGATATGGTTAAGCAGGAAATAAAGCGTCTTGAAGCTACGGTCATACCGCCGAAGGACGCAAACCCGATTTTGGCGCAGTACGGCACAACCGAGGTAAAAACGGGCATAAGGCTTAGTGATATGATAAAGCGGCCGGAGCTTGACTATGAAAAGGTCGCGCCGGTTGATAAGGAGCGCGAACCGCTTCCCGACGCGGTTTGTGAGCAGGCGGAGATTAAGCTGAAATACGACGGATATATAAAGCGTCAGATTATGCAGGTAGAGCAGTTTAAAAAGATGGAAGAAAAGCTGCTTCCCGAAAATCAGGATTACAGTGATATTCACGGTCTGCGGCTTGAAGCGCGTCAAAAACTCAATAAGGTACAGCCTAAGTCTATCGGTCAGGCGTCAAGAATATCAGGCGTGTCGCCGGCTGATGTGTCGGTGCTTATAGTGTGGCTGGAAAGCAGAAAAAATCAATAAATACAAAAACCGCTTGGATTATCCAAGCGGTTTTTTATGGAGCTGGTAATGGGACTCGAACCCGCGGCCTGCTCATTACGAATGGGAGATTTTGTTTGTTCTCACTTTTCGTAATGTGTTATCAAGTCGCATAACTAAGCCGTTTTTGAGGCGTTGCTTCTCGTATTATTTTATAATATTTTGTAGCTTCTCGCAAAAATAAACCCCAAATAAACCCCAAATAAACCCCAAGAAGTTTATATGTATTCCTCGAAGTATTGTAGGGTGGAATACCGGCACAATATTTGATTTACTTTGATGTGTTGCTTTGACTTAGCCTTTTTATATTTGTTGATGTATCTTTTTAATCTTTGCTGTGCTTCGTATTCTCTGCCTTTAAGATTTTTAAATTCATTTGGACGTATATACGGCTTGCGTACTTTGTCTATGTATTCATCCGGCTTTAATATGACAACAGCTTTTGAAAAGTCCAGTCCGCAGCCGTTTTCCTTATCGCTCCAAAGAACGTGTTCGTGCGTTATGTGTGAACGCAGCGGAACAGCAAAAAGATGTCCGTCAATCTCAATACACACCTGCATATATGGTCTATTCCGTTTCTGTTCAATTTCGGAGCAAGATTTGTAATCGTCATAGAATTTCTCTGTTAAAAATATGTACTTCATAGCCTTTAACCTCAACAATGAAACAAGCCCCTTTTGGCAAGGGGCTCTTCTCAGTGAGCTTTCTTTATTTTTGCTTTGTCACGCTCTATGACAAAATCTTCTCAGCGAACTTTTTTTATTTAGCGCTCGCGTTCTACGAGCATATCCCATAAACTGCCGAAGCAGTCTATATACATATTATGCTTTTCTGTGTATGTATTATACCATAATATTATGACACTGTCAAGTCATATTGGTACATAATCGTACATTCTGATATATATTGTGACACAATAGGACAATCTAAAGGACTTATTGATAAATATTTATTACCTCCCCGTTTCCTTATATAAAATATCTACAAACAGCCAATTGACGCCACCTATAGCCGTGTTTTATATCTCTGTTTCCCCTTGATAAAAATTATTTTACTGCCTTTGTTACTTTTGGCGAAAGTAACGCAAAGATACTTTTGTCATACCTCCAAACGGTACAACAAAATTTGCGGTCTGCCGACAGCTTTCCACCGCTGATATTATATCCTTATGCGGTTGAATAGAAACCTAGCTCCGACGGCGGTAAATACTACGCAGCAAAAAGCGGTTTACATCACAGATCTATTTCCTTGCCTGTATCAGCCTCATATTTGGCTTTTACAGCTTTTTTTACATAACCGTTAATACTTTCGTTCTGAGCCTTTGCAGCGGCTTCTATAAGGCTTTTTGAGCCTTTCTTGAAGCGTATCAAGGTTGTATCGTAGTTATTCTTCATATACTTTGAAACAGCCTTCTGCTGCGCCTTTGAAACGGTCACAATATCACCTCCTGATTTTTATATACAAATTCATTATAACATATTCATATATCGTTATCAATAGATATATTTCACAATATATTGTTATCGATATTGTGAAGTCTGTATGTTGATATATCGTTATCGATATAGTATAATATGCTCAAGAGGTAAATAAAACCTCAAAATTTAAGGAGGAAATAAAAATGGACAAGTTGAAAGTAACAGAAAGGGTAACAGCGGCAGAGGCATTCAAACTATCAGAGACAAGAACTTTGCGTGATATGTACATAGCTGAGGAGCTTTTCAATTATTGCTACACGGCTTTCGATGATGAAACGGACCGGCGATGGAAAAACCTAAAAATTCTTGCTACGATATGGAACGCAGGACGAATTCAAGGTATAAGAGAAGAACGAGCGAAGAAAAGAAAAAAACCGGCACGACACCGGCAAAACTGAATACCGACCTAATCTTTGCTCTCAGTTTATTGACGGATAAACAATTGGAAGATGTCAAGCGTTTTTGGAAAATACTTGATAGTAGCGGTCGCGAAACTGCTTGGCGAGCCTGTGCCGGCATAGAAGCACCAGCACTATGAATACAAATCATAAAATACCCTCAAAACTCCGAGAGTTAATCTCGGAGTTTTGCTATTCCTCGGCTTCCTTTACTGCGGGCAGAATGATAATACCGGCTTCGGTATTAACCTCTGATTGCAAATCGTGCTTATCACGCCACACTTCAGGCTTTCTGTTTTTGAGCCAAAATATCTGTGCTGTCACATCGGGAATTGTCTCTTTTGTCACGATTTTGGTTGTAACAAGCTCTTTTTCGCCTGTATCAGGATTGGTTTTCTGCTCTCGCGTAATCTCATCATACCTATACCCCCCAAGCGCCCTTTTAAGTAGAGCGTTTTCAACAGCTATATCTACAACCGCCTTGCCTCTTTTCAGCGCGGCGGAAATAGCGGGATATTTCTTTTTCCACTCGCTTAGTGTAGAGCGTGAAATGCCTATATTCTCTGCAATCTGTTCATCTGTAAGTCCGTCACGCGCCCAAGCCTCAATCTGCGTAACTCCCTCATCGGTCAGCCAATCGCTGAATTTCCCTTTTGACATAGACTCCACCTCTGCGTTATATCATTCTTATAGGCTTAACAATCTCCATTTTCTTCGGCTTCACAATGTTTTGAATTGAGGGTGTGAACCTGTTTGACGCGACTTGTGCCACGCGGACGGGATTTCCCGAACCGCTCCAACCAAGCGAACCAAACATTGCATTATTCGCCGTAAACGTCTGCGGAAGGTCGCTCGGTGTTACCGTCACACCGCGTCCGCCTCCCGATGAACCGCTTGACCGTGAACCGCCGCCGCTTGACCGTCCGCCACCCGATGACCGCCTGCCACTGGAGGAACGTTTTGCTGTGGTGTATGATCGTGTAGAGCCGGTAGTAGCGACCTTTTTCGGTTCGCTGCCCGTGCCGCCTGTGATTTCGTCTTTATACTGTTCAATGGCGTAGTTTATGGCGTTTTCCTTTAGGTCGTAATAGATTTTTGCTTTACCGACAGCGTCAAACCTATCTGTGCCGTCTGAATTATAAAGCATACCGGTCTTTTTAACTATTTCACCGTTTCGCTGCGACATTTCACGTGGCTTACCATTTTTTTTGTAGCCTGCAACATCTTCAATTTTGATTTCGTTGTTCTCTAAAGCCTCAATATTTTTGGCGTAATCTTGTTTTGCTGCTTTTGTAACTGCTGCCGATATTGTATCGCTTAAAGTATACTCCTTACCGTTTATTTTTGCTGTTACTATTGGAGCTATACCTAATTGAGCCTTACCGTATCTTTCCGCATACTCAGGAGCCTCGTCAGCTACTGCTTGTGCAATGGCGTTTACTCGTCCTTGAACGATTTCATTTTCGGTTTGCTGCGCTTGCTTGGTTCTTGCGTGTGATGGGGGACTGTAGTATGAGTAGCATTTAGTAAAAGATGTAACCATACACGAAAGTAATCATTATCTCTGCAAACAATTGGATTGTCAAGTATCTTTCTATGTAAAGCGATAAAACCACTATTCTCGCTGCTCATCTTCGGCCTCCATTTTCCTGACAATGACTTGCGCAAGCAGACGCACAACCTCGTCTGCTTCGGGCTTGAGTGAAGCCAAAAACTCCCGCACAGATTCGGTTTTTTTGCTGTTTTGATCCATAACTTATCACCGCCTTATTCTGCCACGCGTCTTATACCGCCTTGCGCGGCGGCAAGCGCACTGTTGCGCTCGCCTTCCGCAAGGTATGTGCAAAGCGTGTCGAGATTAACAAGATACTTGCTGCCTGCTTTGACATAAGGTATTTTGCCGGTTGTTATAAGTCTTCGTAAAGCAGTTTCTGTAAACGCCGAGTCCGCGTCAATGGAGTGTAGCTCCGCGATTGCTTGTTTGATACCGCGCATGCGAGGCGGGGTATGTATCTTCTCAACCATTTTCATCACCATCCGATGAGTCATTCAATACTGCGTGCTGAAAATCTGCCGGACCTATTTCACTAAGAACATCGTCCGCCTCAGTAAGGTTATCGGCGATGTCGTTGAGGCAGACACCTAATATCCGTGCGTATGAAGCAAAAAATGGATAATGATAAGCAATCAAATATCGTCCCTCTTCCGTTGTCTCGTCATATTCGCCAAAGAAATCGTTAGCGATTAAAGCTAACAGACGCTGTGCGTCCTTGATTTTTGCTGCCGATACGCCTACGCAAGCGATTGCACGCATTGCGTCTAAGTTTGTTTTCTTGCTAAAATTTTCCATTTTCAAATCCTCCTAAAATATTGACTCTTAGGGGCAGAAATGATATACTGGTATCAAATCCACACCCTTTCTGGTTGTGATTTTGCCTTGCAGATTTAACGGGTCATGCAAGGCTTTTTTTGTACATAATTTTTTTCATATGCAACTTTTCGCAACAATGTCACTTCCTTTTATCTTTAATTGCCGTCAAAGCATTCAATATCTTTGCACGCTGTGTGTCTGTAAGAGGAAGCCTGAACCATCGTATAATGGTTTGCTCGCATACGCCTAACGTATGAGCAAGTTGCCAATTATAAATTTTATTGGCTCGCATATCTGCTCTGATTTCATCGTTTGTCACTTTTCTCACCTCCCCTTGCAACTTTCTATTGACAATGGTGTTTATGTTTGTTATACTTTTGTTGTTAAAAGTATTATATACAACAAACTGCTGTGATGGGGGATGTTATTATGGAACAGAACAACATTTCAAATAGGATAAAGGAATTGCGAGAAAAAAAGCAGATGACGCAAAGTGAACTTGCTGCCGCATTGTATGTAAAACAACAAACTATTGCACAGTGGGAAAAAGGAGAAAGGGATTTAAAAACAAATTCTATAATTGACCTTGCAAAATATTTCAACGTTACATCTGACTATCTATTAGGACTATCTGATATACAAAATACTGATATTGATATTCAAGCCGTATGCAAATATACCGGATTTGAAGAAAAAGCCTTAGCAAATTTGCTTGTTATAAAAAATAAAAGTAATGTCCTTATTAAAATTTTAAACAAACTAATAGAAAATTATAACTTCTTTGGGCTGTTAAAGGTTATTGATAAAAGATTATGGGAATTTATGGTCGATGTTCAGTCCGAGGAACAGCTTTTAAAATCATTTATTACGGATAATAATTTGGAAATATCTCAAATGCAGATTGAGAAGCGCGGGCGTTACGCGCTAGATGAAAAAAATCAGTTTGAATATGAAAAATATAAGTTACGCAATCACTATCATCCAGCACATGATAGTGAATATACTAAATTTCAACTATATCAAAGAATAGGTGAGATAATAGATGAATTATATAGTCAAATGATAGATGATCCTGCTTATCAAATTACCGAAAACATTGAGTACGGGAAAAATTATCTACCGCCTTATGAGGTTGAAAAATACAGAGAGGAATATGGAATTGAATTAAAGGGAATGCAGGAGAGAGAATATCTAATGGCACTGAGAATTTTAGACGAAAGAACAAAAGAAGGTGACACAAATGGCGACGATTGAGAAGCGCGGCAACAGCTACCGCATAACGGTATCATGCGGCTATGACAGTGACCGCAAGCAGATAAAAAAGCGTATGACCTGGACACCAAAGCCTAATATGACGCGGCGGCAAATCGAAAAGGAGCTTGACCGTCAAGCCGTTCTATTTGAGGAAAAATGCCAGACAGGGCAATTTCTTGACGGTAATATCACCCTTGCAGATTTTTCAGAGCGTTGGTTTAAGGACTATGCAGAAAAACAGCTAAAGGAAAGAACGCTGCAAGGATATAAAGGACATATGCCGCGTATTCTTAAAGCTCTCGGACATATCCGCCTTGCTAAGCTGCAGCCTCATCACATAATGGAATTTTACAACAATCTTGCAGAGGAAGGAGTAAGAGAGGATATAAGATACAAGCCCGTCAGCAATTTCAAGGAAATCATTATACAATCGGGTATGACACAAAAGGCACTCGCGGAACAAGCCGAAATATCCGAAAACACTTTGAGGCAGTGTATAAACGGCTGTACGGCATCAAAGTCAACGGCGGATAAGCTGACAGGGGCATTACAGAAACAAGGCTTATTTTCGCCCGTAAACAGCGACAGCCGCCTTGCTGATACCACAATAGCCAAATATCACCGCGTATTATCCTCAATGCTTACCGCCGCCGTACAGTGGCAGGTAATACCCTCAAATCCCTGCAGCAGGGTAAAACCGCCTCATGTAAAGTACAAGGAAGCACCTGTGCTTGATGAGGAACAGACGGCGGAGCTTATAAAATGCCTGCAAACCGAGCCGATAAAATACCGCGCGGCGGTTATGATGATACTTTACACAGGCTTGCGACGTGGGGAGCTGTGCGGACTTGACTGGAAGGATATCGATTTCAAAACAGGCATTGTACATGTTACGAAAGCTATACAATACACTCCCGGCAAGGGTGTATATGAGGACACAACAAAAACAAGGCAGTCAAACAGAGCAATAAGGCTTCCCGATGATATGCTGGAGCTGTTAAAGGAATATCGCGCGGAGCAGTCAAGTGTGCGCTTGGCTATGGGTAATCAGTGGCATGACAGCGGAAAGATATTCACGGCAGAGAACGGCGGTATAATAAATCCCGATACGCTTTCATCGTGGTTCAGGGAGTTTATAAAGCGCCACAATTTGCCTGACGCACATATTCACACGCTTCGTCATGTATCGGCTACACTATTGATTGCCGGCGGTGTTGATATTGCGACAGTGTCAAAACGTCTCGGACACGCAAGTAAAAGCACAACGCTGAATATCTACACCCACGCCATAAAATCAGCAGATGAAGCAGCGGCGGAAACATTGCAGAATATATTAAATCCGTCAAAGAATTTTAGGGCGGGATAACGGTCAAAAATTTTATTTTAAAACCCATAACGGACAAACAACGGACAAAATGGGAATTCGAAATAAAAAGAACAAAATATTTTGATAATAAAAAAGGCTTAAACCAAGTGTTTAAGCCGTTTTTCTGTGGAGCTGGTAATGGGACTCGAACCCGCGGCCTGCTCATTACGAATGAGCTGCTCTACCAACTGAGCTATACCAGCACGTACGCGGAGCAAAACTCCGCGTTAAATTTAATTTCCGAATAATTCCTTGGCAATCGCATTAACGGCTTTACCGTCTGCTCTGCCTTTGACCTGCGGCATAACCGCGGCCATTACCTTACCCATATCACGCATACCTGTTGCGCCTGTTTCTTTAACAGCCGCCTCAACTATCGGGCGGAGCTCGTCCGGTGTGAGCTGCTTGGGAAGGTAACCCATCAATACATCCATTTCCTCTTTGAGCTGCGAGATTAAATCCTCTCTGCCGCTCTTTTCATATTCGGGAAGGGCGTCCTTGCGCTGCTTTAACTGCTTTGAAATGACCTCTAAAATGTCACCGTCATCCAGGGTGACTCTGTCGTCCTTTTCCTTCTGCAAAATAGCGGTTCTCACCATCTGTACAGTATTCTTACGGACTGTCTGTTTATTTTTCATTGACTCTTTAAGATCCTGAGCCAACTGTTCTTTTAAAGACATTTTTATA
>JAFQYK010000339.1 GCA_017406485.1 Clostridia bacterium | reverse complement strand
CGTAATTGGCGCGGATGCGTATAATCTTGACAGCTTTTTAATGACGGATGAAACGATTAAATATCTGCTTCAAAAAAACAGCCGTGACATAAATATAGTTGAGGGCGTTATGGGCTTTTATGACGGTCTTGGTTTTACGGAAAGAGGCAGCACGTATGAGCTTTCCGAGATAACCGAAACACGCGTTATACTTGTTGTTGACTGCCGAGGAAAAAGCCTTTCGGCAATAGCTGAGATAAAGGGGTTTAAGGAGTTTAAAAGTAACAAAATCACCGGCGTGATTTTTAACAATCTGCCCGAAAAGCTGTATCCGGATATGGCGCGTGAATGTGAAAAAACAGGCTTAGAGCCGCTTGGATTTATGCCGACGGTAAAGGGCGCGGAAATAGGCAGCCGTCATCTTGGGCTAGTGACAGCGGAGGAAATCGGGGACATAAAAGAGAAAATAAATCTGCTTGCCGTGCAGGCTGAGCATACGATAGACATAAACCGGATACTTGAGCTTGCCGAATGTGGGGACACTAAAACGGAAATTTCGCGTGCAGACAAAATAGCCGATGTTAAAATCGCCGTTGCGCGTGACAGGGCATTTTGCTTTTACTATGAGGACAATCTGAACCTGCTGCGTGAGCTTGGCGCGGAATTTGCGTATTTCAGTCCATTAAAAAACGAAGCCGTTCCCGAATGTGACGGGCTTATTTTAGGCGGAGGTTATCCCGAATTGTACGCGGAGATTTTAGAGAAAAACGCGGTTACGCTGCAATCGGTTAAGGAAACAATTGAAAGCGGTATACCGACCATCGCCGAATGCGGCGGATTTATGTACCTGCACGAAACAATGGAGGACACGGACGGAAAGCCGCATAAAATGGCCGGTATTATAAAGGGCGCGTGCAGAAAAACAAACCGCCTGCAGCGGTTTGGATATATGGAAATGACCGCAAATGCAGATAACATATTATGCAACAAAGGACATAAAATCCGCGCGCGCGAGTTCCATTACTTTGACAGCACAAGCTGCGGCAGCGGCTTTATTGCCGAAAAAAAGGACAGACAGTGGAATTGTATTCATACGGAAAATAACCTTTTCGCAGGCTTTCCGCATCTGCATTTTTACGCGGATATAAGCCTTGCGGAAAATTTTATAAGAAATTGTGGGAAATACAGATGTACAATTCAAAAGAAATAAATAAAGCGGTGTACAAAGCCGCAAAGGAAAAATGGAAAACAATTGCAAAACCTTTGGGAAGCCTCGGCATATTTGAGGAAGCGGTTGCGCAAATCGCCGCCATACAGGGGACACTAAACATAGATGTTTCAAAACGGTGCGTTCTTGTGATGTGCGCCGATAACGGCGTGGTGGCGGAGGGCGTAACGCAGACAGACAGTTCTGTCACCGCAACCGTTGCAGAAAACATAGCGCGCGGACAAGCCACCGTATGCATTGCGGCAAAAACAGCAAACGCAGATGTAATACCGGTCGATGTCGGTGTGGCGCGTGATACCATAGGGACACTAAACCGAAAAATAGCATATGGTACAAAAAATTTGGCGCGCGAAAAAGCGATGACGCGGGAGGAAACCGAAAAAGCCATCCAAACAGGCATAGACCTTGTACGGGAATTTTCAGAAAAGGGTTATAAAATAATTATAACCGGCGAGATGGGCATAGGCAACACCACCACCAGCTCGGCAATTGCCGCGGTGCTTATGGAAAAGAAGCCGCGCGAGGTGACGGGACGCGGCGCAGGCTTGTCAAACGAGGGGCTTCAAAGAAAAATTGCCGTTATAGAAAAGGCGATAGCGTTGCATAAACCGGACAAAGATGATATAATAGACGTGCTTTCAAAGGTGGGCGGCCTTGATATAGCCGCGATAGCCGGTGTGTTTATAGGCGGCGCAATGTATGGAGTGCCTGTTGTGATTGACGGATTTATATCATCCGTTGCGGCGCTGTGCGCGGCGGGGCTTTGCAAGGGGAGCGCCGATTATATGATAGCGTCACACACCTCGCGTGAAAGGTATGCGGAGGAGATATTAAAAACGCTCGGCAAAACTGCCCCTATTTGTGCCGGAATGTTCCCCGGCGAGGGCGCGGGAGGAGTAATGCTTCTGCCGCTGTTAGATACGGCGGTAAGCGTGTTTAAGGAAATGCCGACCTTTGAGGAAATCAATGTTGAGCAGTACAAGGAGTTTAAATAATGCTTGTTTTAATAACCGGCGGCAGCGGCAGCGGTAAGAGTGAGTTTGCCGAAAATATGACGGTGAGCCTTGGCGGAAATTGCACATATATAGCCTGTATGAAGCCGTTTGGAGCCGAAGCGCGGCAGAGGATTGAACGCCATAGAGAAATGCGCGGAGGCAAGGGCTTTACAACTGTTGAACGCTACACAGACATAAAAAATCTCGACATAACCGGCACCGCGCTTTTGGAATGTATGTCAAATCTTTTGGCAAACGAAATGTTTTCCGGCAGCGGTGAAAACGCGGTGCAAGAGATACTTGACGGCGTTGACGCGCTTATGAAAAAGTGCGATAATATTGTAATCGTCACAAATGAGGTGTCGTCTGACGGCATCACACACGATGGCGAAACAGAGAAGTACAAAAAAAATCTCGGCGCATTGAATTGCTTTTTAGCGTTAAAGGCGGACGAGGTGTATGAGGTTGCTTGCGGTATTGCAAGAAGACTCAAAAAGGAGGACAAATCATGCATATACTAAAGGCGTTTTGCCTGGCATTTACAACATATTCAAGAATACCGATGATAAGAGTGTACCCGAACAAGGAAAATATGCGCTATTTATTGTGCTACTTTCCGCTTGTCGGCGCGGCTGTCGGCGCGCTTTTAATGCTTTGGTTCCATATATGTATTATCCTGGGCATTGACCACGCGTGCTTCAGCGCGGTTGCGGCGGTGCTGCCGGTGCTTATAACGGGCGGCATACACGCGGACGGCTATCTTGACACAAACGACGCGCTCGCGTCTTACGGCAGTAAGCAGAAAATGCTGCAAATTCTTGCAGACCCGCACGTCGGCGCGTTCAGTATCATTACGGCTATTGTGTACTTCATTCTCTACTTCGGATTTTTAAATGAAATATCAATCTACGGCGAGGTCGGAATGATCGGCCTTGGCTTTATAATGTCGCGCGCGTTGTGCGCCCTTGAAATAGCGCTTATGAAACCGGCAAAGAGCAGCGGTATGCTTTATGAGCTTAAAAGCGCAACAAACAAGGGTGTCACAATCTTCATATCGGTATTTATTATAATAGCGTGCGGACTTACAATGATACTTTTAAGCGCGTATATAGGCGGTCTGGTGCTTCTTTGTCAGGCTGTGCTGGTGTGGTATTACAAGTTCTTTGTCGCAAAGAGAATAGGCGGCATTACCGGCGATACCTGCGGACACTTCATACTTATGAGCGAGCTTCTTACAGTTATAGCAATTGTGATAGGTTTCAAACTGGTGCCGTTCCTGCCGGTAATACCACCGGTTCTGACACTGATATTTTAACCGGAGGTAGAATATGATATTTGTTTTCGGCGGCGCGTACGCAGGAAAAGAAGATTTTGTAAAAAAAGATTTGGGTTGCGATAAAATAATACGCGATCTTCACCTCATTATAAAGAAAGCAATGCAAAACGGAAAAAACGCATATGAGGAAACGGAACGGCTTTTGGATGAAAACAATGACGCTGTGTTTATAACGAACGAAGTTGGCAGCGGCATTGTACCGATTGACGCGTTCGAGCGCGAATGGCGCGAGGTGTGCGGCAGGATAAGCTGCACGTTTGCAGAAAAAGCGGACGCGGTTTACAGAGTTGTCTGCGGAATTGGAATTAAGATTAAATGAAAATAGTATTGATACGCCACGGCAAAACAGAGGGCAATATGAAAAAGCGTTACATAGGCAAAACCGATGAGCCGCTTTGTGAAACGGCGAGCCTTTGTCTTGCTTATCCGGAATGTGACGCGGTAATTGCAAGCCCAATGAAGCGGTGTTTACAGACAGCGGAATTTATATATCCAAACAATAAAGTAAT
>JAFQYK010000338.1 GCA_017406485.1 Clostridia bacterium | reverse complement strand
TTTATCGCGCCGCCTGTATCCTCCGCGCTCGCTACGCCGTATACCCACGAGCCGTCCGGCGAGGTTACGTATACCGTTGAGCCGAGCGGAATAACCTTCGGGTCAACCGCAACTATGCCGTAGCCTAATGGGTTACCCATCGCGCTTACGCTGTAACCTGCATTTTCACTCGGATCGGTTGAATACGCCGTCGCTGTCATTGTAAATTTCTTCTTATAACTATAACCGTTTATCGTTCCGCCGTCATCAGATATACCCTGCTTCTGCGGCGCCGGTGTGCTTACCTCTGCGGTGCCGCGGGCTATTACCTTGTCGCGCGGCGCGGCGGCTATGTTTTCGCTTATCATAAAGCGTTCCTTTTCGGCGCCGTTTTCATACGTCACCTTATGCTGTATTTCCTTGATACCGTCCTCGCCCTCGTCAACGACAACCTCCTTGCCCTTCGGCAAATCAGGATCGTCAACGTAGCTTACGCCTCTTTGAATTGTTTCCGTTGTTTCCTCCTCGGTATGGCTTATTTCTATAAGCTCTATCGTGTTGCCGTCGAAGGTAACGCTGTCATATGCGCCCGGCGCAAAGCCTGCTTCAACAAGCGCATCTGTCGCGTCAGCTTTCGTTATAGTGGCTGTCTGTTCCTTATCTCCTACCTTTATTGTCACACGCTTGCCCCGCGTTATGACTATGTCGCTCGTACCGTCAACAGGAGCATCCGGAGATATATTTATTTTATCATCCTCGCCTACTGACAGTCCGTTTTCCTCAAGAACGTCACCAACGTTCCCGCCTCTTGTTCTTACCGTCTGAGTTTCATTAAGTCCGGTGAATTCGTTAATCTCTGTAATGGTGATTTCCTTTGCAGAAACATTGTAGACAACTCCCAGCATCGTAACTATCGTCGTTGCAAGTACAATCAGGGAAGTTATCCGGCGCCTTTTACCGGCGCGCAGTTTTTGCTGCTGCTTTTGCTCGCGTTTTTTTCTTATTTCGGCTATCCTGGCGTTTCTGTTTTCTTCATTTGTTACCATAAAAAGTTAATTCTCCTTTCACTTATCGCATAGTATACTACAACAATGTTACATTGTCAAGGCTTTTATTACAAGTTTATTACATTTTTGTATCATATATTGCAAATTTGTTATCTATGCGACTGTATTATGGTCATTCTATTACTATGTATATGCGTGAATTTACAATTTATTACAGTTATTTTAAATATAAAACCATACAAATTATTGACAATGTTATGCAAAAATGGTATTATATAAGGTGACAGGTTCGCAAGAACCTACCAATAAAAATCAAACTTCTGAAAGGAGATTTACTATGAAGGAATATTTACAGATTGAAAAAGTTGTAGGCAGAGAAATTCTTGACTCACGCGGCAATCCGACAGTTGAGGCTGAGGTTTATCTCGCAGACGGTACAGTTGGCAGAGGCTGCGCTCCTTCCGGCGCGTCAACAGGTGAGTTTGAGGCTCTCGAGCTCCGTGACGACGACAAGAAGCGTTATCTCGGCAAGGGCGTAGAGAAGGCTGTTAAGAACATCAACGGCAAGATTAACGATGTTTTGGAGGGTATGGACGCTTCCGACATCTACGCTGTCGACAAGGCTATGATTGACGCTGACGGCACAAAGGACAAGTCAAAGCTCGGCGCTAACGCTATTTTGGCTGTTTCAATTGCTTGTGCAAGAGCTGCCGCAACATCACTTGATATTCCTCTGTACAGATTTTTAGGCGGTATTCAGGGCACAAAGCTTCCGGTTCCGATGATGAACATCTTAAACGGCGGCGCGCATGCTGACAGCGCTGTTGATACACAGGAATTTATGATTATGCCGGTAGGCGCTCCGACATTTAAGGAAGCGCTCAGATGGTGCGCTGAAGTATTCCACAAGCTCAAGGCTCTTATTAAGGATATGGGTGACGTTACTGCTGTTGGTGACGAGGGCGGTTTTGCTCCGAACCAGCTTAAGAGTGACGAGGACGCTATCGAGAAGATTTTGGAGGCTATCAAGGCTGCAGGCTTTGAGCCGGGTAAAGACTTCATGATTGCTATGGACGCCGCTTCTTCAGAGTGGAAGAGCCCGAAGGGCAAGGGCTTCTATCATCAGCCCAAGTCAGGCAAGGACTTCACTTCTGAGGAGCTTATCGAGCACTGGGCAGCACTTTGCGAGAAGTACCCGATCATCTCAATCGAGGACGCCTTGGACGAGGAGGACTGGGAAGGCTGGCAGAAGCTTACAGCTAAGCTCGGCGACAAGGTTCAGCTCGTTGGTGACGACCTCTTCGTTACAAACACAGAGAGACTTTCAAAGGGTATCGGCCTTGGCTGCGGTAACTCAATCCTTATAAAGCTCAACCAGATTGGTTCTGTTTCTGAGACACTTGAAGCTATCAAGATGGCTCACAAGGCAGGCTACACAGCAATTTCTTCACACAGAAGCGGTGAGACGGGCGACACAACAATCGCTGACCTCGCAGTTGCGCTTAACACCTGCCAGATTAAGACAGGCGCTCCTTCAAGATCAGAGAGAGTTGAAAAGTACAACCAGCTTCTCAGAATTGAAGAGGAACTCGGTGACGCTGCTTGCTACCCCGGTATCGGCGCGTTCAACGTACAGAGATAAGTAAGTTTTCATCAAAATATCCGTCCTGCCGGGCGGATATTTTTTTGTTTACGGCGAGCCGGAAGGATAAATCCGATATAATAATTTACAAAACAGTTGAAAAAGTATATGAAATATGTTAAAATAAGAGTAATATATGTAAGAAGGAGTTTTGAGAATGGAATTACACGAATCCGGCGAGATGTATCTCGAAACAATACTGATTTTAAAAAACCGCTTTGGATATGTACGTTCAATAGATATAGCAAATGAGATGGGTGTTTCCAAGCCGAGCGTGAGCAGAGCTGTAGGTCTTTTAAAGGACAACGGTTATATCACCTTTGACCCCAACGGTATGATACTGCTGACAGACACCGGCAGAGCCGTTGCGGAAAAGATTTACGACAGACATCAGGTTCTCACGCGCTATTTTATTGATATAGGCGTGAGTGAGGAAACGGCTTCAAAAGA
>JAFQYK010000337.1 GCA_017406485.1 Clostridia bacterium | reverse complement strand
TTCAATCAAGGCACCGGCTCGCTTGACTGGCGCGTTGCGGCAGATAAGGACTGGGTGACGTTCAACAAGACAAGCGGAACGGTATACGATGATGACAGAATTTACGCAGGTATTGACTGGTCAAACGCGCCGACTGGAAACAGTACGGCGACAATCACCGTGACGCAGTATATAGGCGAAACGGCGGTTGACAGCAGGGATATAAACGTAACGCTCAACAACACCGTAAAATCAGACCTCCCCGAAAAGACCTATGCCGAAGCAAACGGCTATGTTTCAATAGAAGCGGAGCATTACACAAGCTCCGTAGCAAGCGGCGATTGCAAGTGGCAGGAGCAGGACGACCTCGGCAGAAGCGGCACGAGTATGAAGTTTGTTCCCGACACCGCCGCGGGGATTTCAGATAACAGCGCGTATCTTGAATATGATGTTAATTTTGAAACTACGGGAACATTTGATGTTGACGTATACCGTATGCCGACGCTTAACGAGCGCGGCAGCGTTAGATTTGCCGTGGGCATAGATGACGCTGCGCCTACGGTGCTTTCGGGTACATACAAGTACACAGGAAACTCTGACGACAGATGGGGCGAGGGTGTGCTAAACAATAACGAAACTCTCACAACGCAAATCACGGTGGATGAAGAGGGCATTCATAAAATCCGTCTTTACGGCGTAGACGCGGGCGCAATAGTAGACAAAATGGTAATTACCACAGGCACAAAATACGCGTCATATTACGGCGCACCCGAAAGCTATAACACGACCTATAATACCTCCGCCGCACAAATGCCCGAGGCAAAGACAGCATCGACAGAAATAACAGGCGATATAACCTCGCTGTTTGAGCCGACTCTGTACATATCGGGATTAAATGCAGAGAGCGGCAAGATTACAGGTGCCGATGTTATAAAGCTTGGCGCGGCAAATAGCGCGCAAGTAGCTGTTGCGGCTTATGACGCATACGGCACAATGCTTGCGAGCAAAACAGTAACAGGCGATTTTTCAGCCGCGCAGACGAACGGAAAGGTGACAGTGCCGATTGATTTTAATATACCGAGCGGCGCGGCTCAGATACAGGCTATTGCTTATGACAGCGCCGAAACGCTTAACGCGCTTTCGCCGGCTTATAATTTGAGTGTGTCGGATATATCTATGATGGCGGTGTATGATGGCGGCATAATAACCACAAGGACAGACCTTTCGGATTATAAGGGCAGGGAGGCAATCTGCCGTATAACCGATAATGAAACAGACAATGAGGTCTATATCAGACAGGAAACCGTATCGGACAACGCCTTTAAGACAATAACAACAGGCGCGCTTGACGGTACATACACCGTTAAATTCGGCGTTGCGGGCGAGGGCATTGTTGCAGAGGAAAAAGCATATACGCAAATAAATATAACTACGGATAATGAGGAAAAGACCGATACACTTTACGACTGGAACTTCGATACCGACCAGACAGCCGCAAGCGGAAATAATATGCCTGTCATAAGCGGAAACGCCGTATATGATGAAACAAACGGCGCGGTTAAGCTGACAAGCACCGATGCTTCGGGCGCGCTTAATATAAATTTTGACGAGGCTGTAAAGGCGGTAACAGGACAGAAAATAACGGTTGTTTCAAAGGTAGCCTATGGCAGACAGTCCGGCAAATACACAGACTATACAATAAGCGACAGCGCGGGTAAGGAGCTTGTTTCCGCACACATACAGATGTATTCCTCATCATCGGCGCAGTCACTTAAAATAGGCGGCACAGAGCAGATTGAGAGCGGTCTGCCGGCAGGCATAGCCGAAACGAAGAACAAGAAAAACAGCGGTATTGATAACGGCTATTCAACATATACCACTGTTCTTGATCCCGACACGAAAACAATAGAGCTGACTGTATCAAATGCCGAGGGCGAAAGTACATTTAAGGGCAAGTTCCCTGAGGAGTCAAGCATTGACCTTGGCACAATCTCCTTCTCGGCAAATCACACATACTCGGCACGCTCAAGCTTTGTGGATGATATATCGGTTTCAAGGACGACGGAGGCAAGCTACACCATGACTTTTGACGTTAAGGACAGTCAGAATAACGCAATATCAAATCCGGCTATAACGGTTACGGATAAAAAATACAACACGGTAATATCGCCCGAACAGGACGGAACATATAAGCTGTGCGAGGGCTTGTACGAATACACCGTAACCGCTGACGGCTACGGAACGGTAAAGAAGGAGCTTGAACTATCGCCTGCGACCCCATCAAAGACAATCAGCGTAACGCTTCCGGCATCATCAGCTAAAACAGCGAATATTACGATACAGTATTATGACGAGGAAAGCAATAAGATAAAGGACAATGTTACGCTTACAGAAGAATACGAAACGGACGGAATATACACCGTTCCCTCGGAATATACGAAGGACTTTACCTTAAAGACGGACGGAGGACTTACAAACTACTATAAGTTCAACGCGTCAAAATCACAGGTAACAGCCCCATATTCGGAGAATATAATAATAAGGCTCGAATATAACCTCACAGAGCAGTATAACTATTACGAGGATTTTGAAAGCTACGAATTTTCTTCCGATAATTGG
>JAFQYK010000336.1 GCA_017406485.1 Clostridia bacterium | reverse complement strand
CTGTCGTGGTAACCGCAGTAGGCGGCAACCTCGGCAATGGAGTACTGCGTTTCCATCAGCAAATCGGTAGCCATCTTAATGCGTATGTAGTTGAGGTATTCGCGGAACCCGAAGCCGGTGACAGCCTTAAATTTCTTTGAAAAATACGTCGGGCTCATATACGCGATCTTCGCCATCTTTTCAAGAGTAATCGGCTGGTTATAGTAATTGAACATATACCGGCAAACCTCCTGAATACGCTCCTCGTATACGTTTATCGAATCGAGCAGCGGTGAGGCGGAGTTGGTGGTGCATTTGTTGAGGTTAATCAACAGCTCAATAATGCACAGCTTTGTAATATACTGCGAGAACGTATCGTTCTGATTTACCTTGCCGAGCGCCTTGTGGAGAAGCATATTAAAGGAATTGTGCAGCGTCTCGGGGATATGAACCTTTTTCGCGTCAAACACCTGCATTAAAAGCGTCTTGTCAAACGCGCCGGAGAGACTGTCAAGAAACGCCTCACTAAAGGTGATAAGGTGACGCGCGTACTTCTGGTTTTCCCTGACGCACTGCGTCAGGTGAACATCGCCCTTTTTAACAAGTATAACATCATAGGGCATAACGTCATAAAGCGTGTGATTTATAAAAAATCTGCGCTGTCCCTCAAGAAGATAGAATATTTCGTAATACTCGTGAATATGCGAGGACGCCATTCCGACAGAGTGCTCCTCCGAAAGAGTTTCCACGAAAAAATCGCGGTCAACTGGTAACCCCATAAAAAAATCTCCCCTCAAAAAAACCGTATTTAACAACTTTATTCTAACATAGTACAGATTATTAGTCAAGAAATATTTGCTTAGTTTTGAGCAAATAATATGTAAAATGCACATTCTGACGCAAAAATGTGGAATATTTACAGATTATTTGCCTTAATTTCTTTGTAAACCCTAAAATACATACTGATTTTTTGTTACAAAACAATGACAAAAAATATGTAAAAAGATTTGAAATTAAGGATTTCTTAGCGAGTTTAGACAATGTGAGGAAAAGATGTTGACTGTATTTTGTGCATATGGTAAAATGTATTTATGAGAATATGTCTTATTTTATCAAGGAGGTAAATTCTATGAAGCAGAAAGAAATGACCGAAAAAAAGAAAAGAAGCATATCGGCCTGGTGGAAGAATGAAATGACAAAATTAGGCAGAAATAAATTCCTTATCCTGCTTATGATTCCGGGACTTATTTATTTCATTATATTCCACTACATCCCAATCGGCGGACTTATAATCGCTTTCAAGAATTATAAGCCGGGTATCGGTATGTTTGCGAGCCCCTGGGCTTCATACGGCGGCTTCGGACACTTTGTAAGATTTTTAAGCACACCGGACGTATGGAAGTACATATGGAACACAATAGCGCTTTCACTTTTGCATATTATCTGGCTTTTCCCGCTTTCGATAATACTTGCGCTGTTCATAAACGAAATCCGCAATGTGCATTTTAAAAAGGTTGTACAGACGGTTTCATATCTTCCGCACTTCGTATCGGTTGCGGCTGTTGCGGGTATGCTGACGCTGTTCCTTTCATCACAGGGAACACAGGCCGGCCCCGACGCAAACTATATGAACGAGGGTATCTTGAACCAGATACTTTTGAAGATGGGTATTTTAAAGGAGGGTATTTCTTTCCTTGACAAGGCGGATGCTTTCCGTACCATCTACATCGCCTCGGACGTATGGCAGAGTATCGGCTGGAGTGCAATCGTGTACATAGCAGCTCTTTCGGGTATCGACCAGGAGCTTTACGAGGCGGCGACAATCGACGGCGCTTCAAGATGGCAGAAAATGTGGCACATATCGGTACAGCTCATTAAGCCGACAATCGTACTTCTTCTCGTTATGCAGGTTGGTAAGATAATGTCGCTCGGCTCGGATAAGGCCCTACTTCTCCAGAGACCCGTTACGTATACAAAGTCGCAGATTTTGAGTACATACGTATATAATATGGGTATCGGAAAGGGACAGTTCGACTACGCCGCGGCGGTTGGCCTGTTCAACTCAATCATCAACGTATTCCTTGTTATAATGGCAAACGTTGTATCAAAGAAGCTCACTGAAACAAGCTTGTGGTAATTTTACAGGAAGGAGACAGAAACAATGGTAAAGGATAATTCAATATCATCAAAGGTTTTGGATATAATCATATATGTATCACTGATATTCTTAATGATAATCATATTATATCCTATTATATATATCTTCTCGGTTTCGGTATCAAGCACTACCGCCTATGAGAGTGGAAGAGTAATATTCCTTCCGGTGGAATTCAACCTCGAAGCATACAAGATAATTTTTGAGGCCGGAACAATCCCGAGATCGTTCGTAAACTCGGTTCTTTACACGGTTGTGTATGTAGTTGTTTCGCTTTTGTTCACAACCACAATGGCATACCCGCTTTCACGTTCAAAGGACAGAGTTCCGTTTAAGGGTCTGATTTCGAAAATAGTAATCTTCACGATGTTCTTTAACGCGGGTACAATCCCGAACTTCATCCTCGTTAAGAACCTCGGCCTTATGAACAGTATGTGGTCGCTCATTCTTCCGATTGCGGTATCTACATATAACCTCGTCGTTATGCGTTCTTTCTTTGAGGGAATACCCTCCAGCCTTGAGGAGGCGGCGTTTGTGGACGGCGCGAACGAAATTCAGATATTCTTCAAGATAATGCTTCCGCTTGCAAAGGCGGCTTTGGCAACGGTCGGACTTTTCTACGGCGTTGCGATGTGGAACTCGTGGTTCACTGCTATGCTCTATCTGCAGTCGGAAAGCAAGTATCCGCTCCAGCTTATAATAAGACATATAGTAATGCAAAATCAGATGCAGGCCGAGCTTGCCGCGATGGGCGATACCACCGCGATGGAAAACGCGACAAGCACAGAGGCACTCAAATATGCGACACTGTTCCTTTCAATACTTCCTATGCTTGCGGTTTATCCGTTCATTCAGAAGTACTTTGTTAAGGGTGTAATGGTAGGCTCCGTAAAGGGTTAATCCCTTGGGTCAGGAATATAGAAAGGAGTTAATTTGAGATATGAAAGCTAAGAGAATAATCACTTTTCTGCTTGCTGCCGCGCTTACGGTACCGATGATGGCGTCCTGCGGTCAGACAAAGACAGAGGAAATAGACGAAAACGGCAACAAGACGTATTTGTATACATTTAATATGTACACACAGGACGACAACGAATACCCGACCGGCGATATAGTATTCGACAGATTTTTAAAGGACAGATTTGGTATAAAGCTTGAATATGACAGAATACCGAGAGCCGATTGGGAAACAAAGACGAATACATACTTCGCCGTAGGCAGCGAGCCTGACGTAACAATAGGCGGTAAGGAGCCCAACTACAAATCGTGGGCAAAGGATAT
>JAFQYK010000041.1 GCA_017406485.1 Clostridia bacterium | reverse complement strand
ATTTTTTTCTTCTATTTCTTCCTCTTGTCCGTTATTTGGATTTTGAGGGATTTCGTCCGCGGCTTTGACGGTTACCGTAAAGGTTTTTATCTCCGTCACGCTGCCGCGGTTAATTGTCGCAGTCAGTGTCACCAAAGTATCCTCCGCCTGACGGACTACACCGCCGTACGGTGTTATTACAGCAGGATGTGAGCTTGTCCACGTTATGCCCGTACCCTCTGTGCCGACTGTCGGAAGCGACAATTTTTTCGTAACGCTTTCCGCGCTGTCGTCTTTTTCATAGCCTATCTCAAGCGAGTTTATAACGCGCTGAACTATCTCGTCAGAAACCTCCGACGGCTCGTCAATAACCACTGTTTCACCCTCAGTGAAATCTGTTTTCTCCTGCGTCTTACCCGTTCCCTTTACAGTCACAGTAAACTCCTTTGTATCGACCGCGCCCCGGATGATAAGCGCCTTTAAAATGACGGTTGTATCCTCTTCAGGGCGTTTGACATCACCCGTCGGTGAAATCACGTCCTCATCGCTGCTTGACCACGAAATTACGCTGCCCGCGCCGCCTGTTTCGGGCAGCGTTAAATTCACCGTTACGCTATCCTCATAATCGCCGGGAGCAAAGCCTATCGTAAGGTCGGCTTTGTCCTGTGACACTATCGCTTTGTCACGCTGACTTGCGAATTTACTGCTTTTGACGGTTATATTAAAAGTTCTTGAAACCGTCGCGCCCTCAACCGTCACGTACGCCGTCAAGGTCACGGGAATATCATACTCCCTGCGCGTGACCGCGCCGTATATGCTTACCGCGCTGTCATCGCTTTCCCAATTTATTTCGCCGTACTCACTTTCGGTCGGGAGAACAAGATCGGCTGTCACGCTATCCGCGCTATCGCCTTCGGCGTAGCCTATCTGAAGTTCATCGGCTATACCTCTTGCAATCTGACCATAGCTGCGTAATCTCGGAGAAAACGTTTCATCCTTACCGTCAACAATTAAGTAGCCTGTTTTAACCTCATAACCGCTTGATACAACGCGGTAAAAATACCTGCCGTTTTCCATTTTAAAATCGGCGTGTCCGTCACTGCCGGTTTGCCCGGTTACATTTCCTATCGTTACCGTTGCCGGAATTTTTACTTCGTCAGCGTTCCGCACGTCTACAGAAACGTTGTACGTTTCAGGCGGGATATAGTCGCTGTTCGGGTACTCAAAGGAAACCTTGCACAAACAATCATCACTGACAGCCGTATTTCTGTACGCCGCGAGATTGCCGTCTGCATTTGCGGCAATCTCACAGCTTGCGCTCCAACTGTCAACCATCGTTTCGTTCACATAGTAAAGTCCTATTGTGTTCCTTGAAAAATCCGATGTTGTTGCTCCGTTTATAAGGTCAAGCGACACGGTTGCTATTTCCTGTTCAGCGTCTGATGCGTCAATATATCCGAAATTGCCCGAATACCAGCCGAACATCACGTGACCGTTACCCAAAAGCACGGACGCGTCCTGTCCCTCGCCGGTAATACCGACACCCGATGCACCGGCAACAGCGGACGAAACGGATGAAGTATCGCTAAGAGAGAGAATATCCTTATCATAGGCCAATGCCAGTCTGCCGCCGTACGCCTTTACATCTTTGATTGATATATGCAGCGTCATACTGTTGCCGTTTACAGTTCCGCGTACCAGGTACGAGGGGTTTTTGTCCGTTTCGGCTTTCGCGGTACACAACGTACCAAATACAACGCATATACTCAGAAACAGACATAATAATTTACGCATTTTCAATATTGCTCTCCCCTTTACATCATTAAGGATAAGTTATTTGTTTAACGCTCTTTGAGCCATTGTCTGCGAAATCGCTGTATTCCTGCGTAATCTGGCGCTTGTTGTAGTTCTTTATAACATACACAAGGTCACGGTAGGTTACGCCGGCTTCATCATCGTCAACGTTCGCCATATTCTTTACAACGGCGTTTACGTTATCGCGCCAGCCGCTCTTTACATTCGCGGCGTCCTGCAGCGAAATCGTCTTACCGTTTACCGTCGAGCCGATATACGGCACAACAACTCTGTCCTGACTGCCTCCGAAATACGTGATTGTATCATCGTCAGCCGGCTTATCCAAATGGTAATTTGTTAGTTTATACGTCGCGAGACCCGGCTTTGTCACATACACGTTCCAGTCACCGGCGGGCAAATCGATGTTAAACACGGCATTGTTTCTCTTTGCGTTGGTTGTAGTAACGTACGGAACCTGCTTAGCCTTTTCCGCGCCGTTTTCCAGACGGACAAAAGTAACTGTCGCACCGGCTCTCGGCGCGTCGGTCGTAAGACCCGACGCCTGACCCAGGTCAACAAGTCCCTGCACCTTATAACCCTTTTCCACAAATATTGCGCCGACGCCTATGCTTTCGGTCAGGCTGTCGTATCTAAAGACATTTTCAGCCGAAAGCGTGTCGTTTTCCTCTGTAATGTCCAAATTCTCAAACGGCGACAGCATAACGCCTTTTGCAAGCCAGCTGCCATCGGTATCGGGCTTTAGCGTAAATTCGGGACTGTCGTACTTATTGTAAATCAGAATACCGCACGGATCCATAACGCCCTGTCCCTCATACACGTACGACTTTACGAACAATGTCGGGGTTATGTTCGTTTCCGCCGACTTATTGCGGAAGGTCACATAAACCACCACATTTTTAGCCTCCTCGGAAGCGATTGAGTACGCGCCGCCGACCGCGCTCTGCGTAATATCAATACGCTCGCTGACGGTCTGATTTGCGCTCACCGTCTCCTTTTCAACCTTATACAGCTCATAAACCTCATCATTTATGGTATGGGTTGAGAATTCAAGGTTTGTCTGCGGATTCAGGTACACGCGGCGCGAGAACATAACGCCGTTATCGCCCTTTTCCTCAACCGGCTTATCGACATCGGCAAAGCCGAAGTCGCCCACGACAAGCGTTAGCAGCTTATCCGTGCTCGGGGTGTTGCCGTCATAGAACAGCACCACTATGCTGTTATCCATATCGACCTCACCAAACGAGTAGGTAAAGCCCTTTGTATCGTTATAGGTGTTGATCTGCAGGCCGTTTATATACACTCTTTCAATCACATAGCCCTCGTTTGCGGCAAAGGTGAACGTGCCTGTTTTTCGGTTACGCTCCTGTTCGATGGTGCCGGTGGTCTGATCCTTTATCTCCTTCTGCGTGCGGACGCGGACATAATCATTCTCCGCCACCTCCGCCGGTCTGCCGTCAGCAAACGGAACGGACGGATCATACGTAACCGTACCGCCGGCATTTGTTGAGCCTTCAACAATATACTCGATCTCTTCAACCTTGAAATGGTCGAACTGAACCACCACATTGTAGCTTCTGTAACCGTCGCTGTCGGGCTGGGCGCCGCTCCAATCCTCATAACCGCTGCCCTCCGTGGCTTTGAGCGTTGTAAGCTCGTCATACGTAAACGGAGCCTGGTTTAAAATCTCAGCCGGCACCGTAAACAAGCCGCTGTCATCGGGGTCGATACGCTGTTCTATAACCTTATCGCCTATTGTCACAAGCGCATAGGTGGGGTACTCGACAATTCTGTAGCCCTTCGCGCCCTTAATTCTGAAATGGTAATCGCGGTTATTGTACGCGTACTTTTCGCCGCCTATATCGGCGTTACGGATAATTTCAAGCTGCTGCTCGTTCATATGCGACAGCACAGGCTTATGGTAAATCTTCTTTTCAAGCGGCACTTCAACATTTGTCGCCTTACCTGTTTCGGTTGTGATAACGGGGCGGTCCGAGAGAAGTCCCGAAAGCGGAAGCGGCCAATAGCCGTACTTTGCGACATCATACGCGAAGTTCGTGTCGCTCACGCCCCATGTGTTTACGGAGAAGTTGGCTCTGCCGACCTCGTCCGTCTCCTTGGACTCGTACATCTTCACGCTCGGCGCATCGAACAGGCGCACCGTAGCGTCATAAATACCGTCCTCAGTGTCCTTGTCGTACACGTGGAAGCGGATAACGCTGTTTTTAATCGGCGGCTCATACGTCAGGACTGTCATAACATCCTGCGAATGTGAGCCTGCCTCGTCGCTCAGGTCACCGCTCAGGCGCGCCTGGAAGAAGCCGCCTGTTTCAACGCCGTTTACAACCGACTTGCTTGCTGCCAGTCTGTACGGTTTAAGGGAATTTATATTATTATCCTTATCTACCTCGCGCCAATACTCGTCAAACAAATCCTCCTCACCGGCGGCGAGATTAGCCTTGTAAGCTCTTGCCGGCTTCGTTTCATCCCAAAGCTGGATACCGAACGAATCAACGGTCAGCAGATTTGTCTTTGTCTGGTCAATATCAAATGTAAAGGTTGCGATATGCTTTGTTGTAAGCTCAGCGTCAAGCTCCAGTCCCTCGTCGCTGAGGCCGCCGGCGAACCACTCGAACGCGTAGTAGCCGTCGTTTTTGTTCCACGCCTTGCCGTAATCCTCGGCGTAGATGTCCTCCGCGGTCTGAATACCGCCCTTTACGTTGGCTGTATTTATGTTGATACCGTCGTCGCGGAGGGTGAATATATCGGTATCCCAGCGGAGCGCGAACGCGCCCATAGTCGCCTTTACGTTTGACAGGGAGACGGTCGCGGTATAGGTCGTGTCGCTCTCCTTTTTAACGAGAAGGTCATAGCGCGGGTCGGTCAGCTTTGTCGCCTCGATTTTCGACTCGTTTTCGTGGTCGGTTACGGGAACGGTACATTCGCTGTCCGTATAATACGCGTATGTGTTGTTTTCAACCTTAATAAACAATGTGTTTTCGGTTGAATAGCCGTAGGTGGCGTTTTTGAACATATATCTGCCGTCGGGCAAATACGCGGCAGCCGCGCCGCTATCGGCGTAGGAGTCGGATTTGCCGTTCCACGCGTCTGTTTTATTTGTGCTTAACTTTGTTATGCTGACGAGGTCGGAGGGAATACGCTCCTTTGTTTCCGCGTCAATGACGGTCGGGAACGTCACCTCGGTACGAACCGGCACAAGCTCCGCCACCGGCGCGTTCGCGTCGGAGGCGAGGATCGTCACCGTTTCATTTTTCGCGGCTTCGGTCGTTTTGCCGTCCTCGTCGGTAAAGCCTGTGGCGCTGACGTGCAGGGTGCGCTTGCCGGGGCTGAGCTCGGCGTAGATCTGTCCCTTATGCTCGCCTGTTTCGGCGGTCAGATTGCCGTTCGGGAATTCGTCGTCATAGTCGCACGTCACTGTCGCATTCGGGATAACCTCGCCGGTGTCGGCGTTTTTGACGGTTATGTACATTCCCCACGGACTTTCGTCCGACCGCGCAACGTTTACGGGCAGCTTGACGGTGATACCGTTCTTTTCCGCGTCGTATACCGCGCCCGGAACCGCGCTGTAATCGTAGTATGCGGCTTTTCCGTCCTCAAATTGGTAAAATACGTCGTAGCCCTCCGTGTTCGTGTCTTTGGGGCAGATTGCGGGGTTTACCCACTGCCAGCCGCCGGTTATGGGAATCATACCGAGAAGCAGTCCGCGGTTAGGAAAGATTGCTTGCAAGAACCTGCGGCGCGGGAACTTTTTCTTTTACGGTTACAGTTAAATCAAATTGAAAATCTT
>JAFQYK010000040.1 GCA_017406485.1 Clostridia bacterium | reverse complement strand
GGTACCGCTTGAGCTGCTTCCATTGATACAAGTACCTTTTTTGAAAGAATGCCTGCTCTCTGCCGGTGACGCATATTTTCTTTTTCCCCCGGAATATATATCCGTCATACGGCACTGTGATAATAGTCTCTTGGCCGTCCTTGTTTATGTACCGGCGCACCTCCCAATATAAAAGTGCCAGACCGCCCTTGATATTGTGAACGGTCACAGGGTATTTCGTCTGAAAAATACTTCCGTAACCGTCGTTTGTGAGATGCGATGAGTGCAAAGCCTTTGCTTCCTCTCCGCATATGGGACACATCGTTATATCCTCGTCATAAACCGGAGAACCGGAAACACCATCTATAAATCCGAAGAATACACTGCCCCAATCTCTTGTCGGCCTCTTTACTTTTTCCGCATAATACCCCTCGCCGCATGCTGTACATCTGCAATACGCCGCCTGCACGTTTTTACCTGCAAATTCATCGTAGTCAAGCTCCTGCTTATACACAATGTAGTTAGCCGTGAAATATCCCTCGCGGATTTCCTTTATAACGTTTTCCGGCGGCCGCAAGGGCAAATATTTTGTATAATCTGTAACCTCTGCCATTACATTAAACTCCTTTCATAGGTAGCGCAAATCTCGCTTTGCTCGATTTCGCTGACCTCATATCAGATCCGCAAGGCTTACGGTCTTTTTGTTTTCCGCCGCATGTATGCCGTAGAAATCGCATATAATCTTTTCCGCCTCGGCAGGTGAAACATAAACGCTGTTTCCCTTGGCTTCCTTGTGCCGCTTATCGGCAAACGCCTTGATTTTCTTTTCGCACGCTTCGATTGACATATCCTTGTTTTCAAGGTCCTGCAGGACCAACTCGGCAGCATGAGGATCTTTGCGGCATATATCCTTTAACTGCTCACCACAGCCGTACACCGCCGTACCCTCCTTGCCCTTCTGCTGCCCGGATATTTTTGCGATAACATCATCAATTACCATCACTGCCGCCCTCCGTTTCTCCATACACCGCCGCGGTCAGTCTGCGGTGGGGGTCAACGCGGCACGGCTGCAGGGCATATATGTAGAAGTCCTCCTCCTCGACAACCGCGCTGACCTCAAACACCGCAGAACGGTTACTGTTAAGCTCGTTAATGCCTAATAAATCGCCCTTTTTTGTATACATATCTTTGCTCAAAATCTTAGCATCCACATAAAATGTCAGCTCACCACTGACCATTTTTTCAAAAGTTTCTCTTGCTTCATATCTTGCTGTTATCATTTTAATCTTCCCTTCTAAAACATAAATGTTACCGCCACATTCAGCACGGCCGCCGCAATCCAATAAACCACGTGGCCGACATCGCCCTTAATTGTGTACGGTATCGCCGATGCCGCGTCAATGACTATCAGCAGCACCGGCAGTATCTTCTCATAACTCATATTTCTGCTCCTTGATTTTTCTTTTAAAGTGTGGTATAATGTACATACTGTAGTGATGTACATCACACACCTAACCTTTCATTAAATAACGGCTTACCCAGAGCCGTTATTTTTTTGCGTTTAAAATCTCATCAATCGTCATCTGCACCGACTCCGGCGGTGGTGTGCCTTTTCTTCTGGGCGGCTCTTTTTTCCGGCACCGCTCGCAAACCGGTTTACCGAATTCATCCTCGACGTGTCTTAGGTCGCTGTCATACAAGTGCTTTAACCAAAACGCATTGCCACACCGCGAGCAGATTAAAAAGGTCATTCTGTACTTCGGCGGTGGCGGAGGTGATTTTCTGTCACTTCTCGCGCCCGTTCCCCAGTCAGCCATATCACTCACCCCCGACGCAGCACATCAGCCCGAACGTGATCAGCGACGACGCAACAGACGCGCCGATTATGTGACGCATTCCGTTTTTCTTCATTTCACGTCTTGCAATATTCCTCGCAATCTTGCGCGTGACTACACACTTTATCGGTGGCGGATCAGGCCGCTCACGCTCCCACGCGTCTATATTACGTAACGCTTGAAAATACTGAAATGCCTCTACAGGCGGCATTTTTTCTAATGTATCAAAATCATTTTTACTTAATTTCAACCGTATTTCTCCTTTCTGTAAATCTCTGCTCACGGACATAACCAAACCGTTCCGGGTAAAAGGAATGGTGATTAGTATGAAGAACATAAAATTAATTACGATAATTTTTCACGAGGTTTAAACCTCGAAGGAAAACCCCGAAACGGCTTGACTATGCCCGCAAGCTTGTCCTATTAACGCGGGGCAATTACGCCCCGACCTTTTCCTGTTCTTCCATGAGCCGCCGCTAACGGCCTTTCAGAAGAATTATCGCTACTTCATTTATAAGCCGCTGGTGCTCCTCCGGCGGCGGGTTCGGATTGCCGATGTGCCGGCCGTGTACTATGATTTGTCCGTTGTCAAAAATGTGCTCCTGCACGATCTTGTCATCCGTAAGCTCCACAAGCTTAAAGCCCGGCAGCAGTTTCATACTTACCGCCTCCTCTCTCTAAAATGTATGTTTCCTTGATTTTGTCCTATTACAGCACGCTAATCAACAACGCACCAATCATCCGCTGTCAAGTCCTCTGCTTTAGGCTCCCACCTCGGTGCAGGAGATTTGTTGCTTGCGGAAATTATGCAGCATTCAAATGTGTCTGTAGGTTTAATCTTCATACCTAACGCAATCATATCAACCCTTGCTATGTGCTTATTTGTCAGAGTTGCGGCTCTTACCGCCTCGTGAATATACACGCCCTCACTCCTTTCCGCCGCTTACGCGGTTTTCTTGAATTTTACGTTGTATTGTGATATAATCATCTTAGAAAGCGAGGTGATTATAATGGATGAGTATATAATCAGTGATGATATAGTGCTTATTTGTATCTCTGCGCTCGAAAATTCTATTATCCACTTAGAAGAGTACATCAAAGATACTAAGCCACCCAAGTCCGCTATGGTCTACCGCAATCTACAACTCGAAAAATCAGCCAAAGCACATTTGGAGTCACGGGAAGGCAAAATCCGTTTTAGCGAACTCAAAATCACTCATAGCGCCTTAGAAAATATGAAAGAAGATATCAGTGACGTTTTAGTTGAATCCGAGCTTACAGTTGAAGAAGCCGAAGAACTCAAGCAGCTTCGCCGAGATGTAAACAGATCCCTCCGCTTCCTTAGGGTTCTTGCACAATCCTTTGGGCGCGAGATAGATGAATATAAGCATAACGAATCTATTGATATGTAATGTTTATTACTATGTCGTTTACGCTAAAATTGCATTTAAGGAAGTAAGTCAACAATTTTCTATTGGCTTTCTTCTTTTTTCTCTTGAATGCCAATGCGTCCGCCCTCCTTTCCGCCGCTTATGCGGTTTTCTTGTAATTTACTGTATTCTGTGCTATAATCACCGTAGAAAGGTGGTGATTGTATATGCCTAAAACTGATATAGAGCTCACTGCTGAAATAGTAACTGCATGGCTTGGTAGTACCGGCTCCGCAAACGCAAGCCGTCCGGATCCGAAATTTATAGCAACAGCAATCTCTATAATTCACTCTGAAATATCTAAGCTTTCAGACAATAATTAAGTGCTTATAAGGGTTTCAAACTGTGCCTCGACTGCTATTGCTGCATCGGGGTACTGCTTTTTTATTTTTTCAATTGTCTCAATCATACGTTGCGTATCCGTTTCCCAATTGTGTATAGGAAACTTTAATCTGAAGTCGTTCACTTCCCTCACTCCTTTCAAAATTCGCTTACCACCGCTTATTCAGACAGTGTAGAATTATTTTCTACACTGTCTGCAAAAAAAATTCTGTCACGCTCCTCGTTACTTAGGTTCAGCAATCGCTGTATAATGATAATCTCACTCGCCTTAAATTCCCTTACGCCTTTAATCTTTGCGTACAGAGCAGTTTCAGAAATATTCAGCGCCTTTGCAATCTCCCTCTTTGTAACTCCGGCGCGGACAATGGCAAGCTCCAAAAGTTTTGTATCTGTCAATTTTGTCACCTCCTCAAAGGCATTTGTTTTATACTATATCTTGTGTAGAATTTACTTCTACAACCACATATTAGCACAAAGTAGAATATTTGTCAACACTTTTTTTAATTTTTCTAAAAATAAGTTGACAAATGTTCTACAACGTGATATATTAGTATTAAGAAAAGTTTAGACAGGATGTGAAATTATGGAACTGAAAGACAGAATTAAACAGAGACGCGAAGAGCTTGGGCTATCTCAGGACGAGCTTGCAAAACGTCTCGGTTATAAATCACGTTCATCTATAAATAAAATAGAGCTTGGCAAAACAGATATTTCTCAGTCAAAAATAAAAGCCTTTGCTAAGGCGCTTGAAACAACCCATCAATACCTTTTGGGTGACGAGGAACAGGATGATACCTCTGCAAGAATACCAAATAACCTAACTCCTGTCAAAGACACTGATTTTGTTTCTATACCGGTAATCGGCAGAGTTGCTGCAGGTATGAATTGCTTGGCTGAGAGCAATATTATCGGCTACGAGTCAGTTCTCAGGACGGATATTGTACCCGGTGAGGATTATGTTTTTCTTCGCGTGATCGGCGACAGTATGTACCCGGAATTTAAAGAGGGCGATTATGTTCTCGTTCGATTGCAAACCTCGGTTGACAGCGGCAGCTATGCGGTTGTTATCATTGACGGCGAGGAGGGTGTAATTAAGAAAGTTGTATATGATAAAAATTATATAGAGCTTCGCTCTATAAATCCTATGTACCCGCCACGCCGGTTTGAGGGTGCGGATGTTCTGCGTGTTTCGGTATATGGTTTGGTGAAGGAGATAAAGAGGAAATTCTAAATAAGGAGACTGATTTGTGAAAAAAATATTATATCTGCCAGTGTTAGTAATTATACTATTTTCAATATCTGCCTGTAATAATATCCAAAATCTATCTGTAGGAGATATACTTAAATACGGCAAAGAGTTAAATGGTAAAACAGTAAAAGTATCAGGCTATGTAACTCAACTAAATATACCAAAATACAACGAGAAATATGGTTATGTTACCTATTATTTAAAATTGTCTGACGAAGAAGAAATACAGGTTAACTATTCTGGCCCAGATGCAGAAACAATCAACTATAATGCATACGACATATTAGAGGCTGAGGGTGTTGTAACAGATGTATATGCCGTACGGAACACCATTCTACAAATAGATTGCAAAAAATTAGATAAAACAGGACAAGCCACACCTGCTCCAAAAAAAGCCAAAAAAGAGGAATCGCAAGGTAACAGCGGCAGTGTCGCAGGACTAATGCAGTTGTCTATGAACGCAACTGACCGCGACAAGAAAATTGATTATGCTAAAAAAGCTTGCGAAATGGCTGGCGTTGAACCAAAAGTTTTAACAGATAAGGAATTTTCGGATTTACTAAATAGAATAGATGAAATAGACACGTCTGTACAATCATTGGAAGGCAAAAAAGATAGAGATTCATTGGAAAAGAGTGTTAAACTGCAAGAAGAGAAAATGGATTTGGTTGTATTGAAATTCTATAATCAAACTATAAAAATGAGCAAATAAAAATCCCCCGACTGTTGGAGCAGCCGAGGGAAAAGCGTGTATATGGTAAAAACATACACCCTAGCAAGTGTTATTTTATCATATACACGCCTATTTTGCAATACTTTTGTAGAAAAGGAGTGTATTTTTTATGCGAGATTTTAAGGAACGCACTGCGATATATCTACGCAAATCACGAATGGATCCTGACAGCGAGAGTGTGGATGAAACGCTTGCACGTCATATGGACACGCTCGTTAAATTTGCGAACCGTCTTGAAATGCACATCACCGGCATATACAAAGAGGTCGTTTCAGGTGACGGACTTTTCACGCGTCCGGAAATGGTGCGGCTTTTGCAGGACATCGGGCAGGACAAATACACATCTGTTTTGTGTATGGAAATTGATCGACTCGGACGCTCAAGCCAAAAGGACAGCGGTATTATTTTTGAAACCTTCAAGGAGCGCGAGGTCTATATTGTAACGCCAAATAAAACGTATAATCTGAATGACGATATTGACGAGCAGTCGGTTGAAATGCAATCTTTCATTGCGCGGCAAGAGCTGAAGTCAATAAAGCGCCGTTTACGTAAGGGCGTTGAGAAATCCTGCGAGTTCGGGTATCACATCTCCGAGCCGCCCTTTGGTTACCGCCGCGTGTATGTTGACAAGCACCCCACGCTTGAAATATGTGAGGAAGAAGCCGCCGTGATACGTATGGTGTTTGATATGTACGTCAATCAGGGCAAGGGCAGCTACATTATTTCGGACGAGTTGAACCGTATGGGGTATCACCCGCGTAAAAACGACCATTTTTCACGCAATACAATACGGTTTTATCTCTGTAACCCTACCTATATCGGGAAAATCGTCTGGAATCGCCATCGGCATATACGGCCAAAATTTGTAGGAGATAAGCACAGGAGTGTGCTGAACGATGAGGATAAATGGATTGTGTCGGACGGCATTCATCCTGCTATTGTATCTCAGGAGCTTTTTGACGAAGCGCAGCGCATACGCCTTACACGCTCACACCCGCCGTCAAATAACGGTGTGCTTAAAAATCCATTTGCAGGGCTGATTTACTGTAAGAACTGCGGCGAAGCTATGCAAAGACAATTTTCAAAGATTAGCGGAAGCAGAATACTTTGTACAAAAACAGGCTGCAACCGGAGTATCAAGACCGAATACGTTGAGGAGTATATGCTGTATATGCTTCGTGCCACGCTTGACGAGTGCCGCGCGGATGTGAAGGAGCAGGCGGTGAGCAGTGCGGAACAGCAGACTGACGCTATAAGAAAAATAATAGATGATTTGCAGAAAAATAAAAAGGCGCTTATATCCCAGAAGTCTAACCTGCATGATCTTCTTGAACAGGGTGTATATGATGCTGATACGTTTTTGGATCGCAGTAATGTGATTGCGGAAAGGTTAAAAAGCGTGAGCGCGGCTATTTCCGAGCAGCAGGAGCAGCTTGGCAAGCTCTGCCACACACCGCCTATTAAAGAAGCCGAGCCGATAATAAGAGAGCTGCTTGATAATTATAATGTGATTTCCGCCGCTGAGAAGAACGCACTTTTTAAAAAGCTCTTTGTCCGCGCCGAATATCTACACACAAAAGAACAAAAAGGAAACGAATTCTCCCTCGATATTGAGTGGAGATATACTTTATAATTAAAATATCTATCTTGCTTAATGCTTTTCACGGCAGCTATCATAAATTTTATCTGTATGTATGCATACAGCATCACTGAAGTTTGTGCCGGGGATTTCACGGCCGCTGCATGTTTCGTTTTGTCTTACATTATTGCAATTTGCCATTACAATCATTCCTTTCTATAATCTCGGGTGAATTCCCTTGGTATAGAATATGTGCTTTCAAAAAATGTGTGATTGCTTTAGGGGAAAATTTGTGGTATACTTTTTGCGGAGGTTTTTTGATATGTATGACGGAATTATTTTTGATATAGACGGCACGCTCTGGGATTCGAGAAAGGGCGTTGCCGAAAGCTGGAATCAAGCGATAAGAGAGAACACCAATCTTGATATTACACTCTATTATGAGGAACTTGGCAAGCTGTTTGGCAGACCGATGATTGAGATTTTTAAGGCGATTTTTCCCGATATGGATGAAAATGAAATGGAAAAACTTATCCCCGTTTTTTATACCTACGAGCACAGGTATCTCGCGGAAAATCCGCCCGCGTTATACGAGGGTACGGAAAAGGTTTTAAAAGTCCTCTCCGCGCGTTATCCGCTGTTTATAGTCACAAACGCGCAAAAAGGGTATATTGAATGTCTGTTTAAGGCTACGGGAATACAGAAATATTTCACCGATTGGCTCTGCTATGGTGACACAAAGCAGGATAAGGATGTTACAATGAAAATGCTTGTAGAAAAAAACGGACTCAAAAAGCCCGTTTATATCGGTGACACTCAGGGCGATTTTAATTCGTGTAAAAAGGCAGGTGTGCCTATGATTTACGCCGCATACGGCTTGGGTGAGGTTGAGAAGCCTGAAACCACCATAAACAGTATAACTGAACTTCTGAATATACTAAGATAAAAGCAGGTCAATTTGACCTGCTTTCGCTATATCTTAATCTCTGTCCACTTACCGCGCCTGAAGCGCACCTCGGCAAAGATGAAACGTGAAATCTGATCGGCTAAAACGCCGAGCCAGATGCCGTTTATACCCCAACCGAGTGTATATCCGCAAAGGTATGATACGATTGTGCGTATAAGCGTTACGGATATTGTACACACAACAGCGGTGTAGAGAGTGTCGCCCGCGCCGCGCAGACAGCCCATATACACGACCTGCCGGATCTGAAACAATACGGTTATAATTATAACATACATAATATGCACACCGATATCGACTATTTCCGGCTCGCTGAAAAACAGTCCCATCAAAAGCCTTGCGCCAAAGAAATACAAAAGCGCAAGTGCGACAGAAATTATTCCGCCTATCATCTGACAAACACTACCGTATTCCTTTGCCTTGTCGGGGCGTTTTTCACCAAGACTGCGCCCGATAAGCGCGACAGCCGCCGCCTGCAAGCCGTCACCGAACGAGAACGACAGTCCCATTATATTCATACCGACCTGGTGCGCCGCCATTGCGGCATTGCCTTGCTTTGCCGCCATAATCGCAGTTGCCATAAAGCCTATTCGCATTAAAATCTGCTCAAAAAATACACTGTAACCGACGCGGACAATATTTTTCAGTGCTTCAAGCGTCGGTCGGATTTTTTCCTTTATTATGTAAGGCAGAGAAACAAAATTGTCAGCTTTCATTATTGAGATTATACTCATAACACACGAAACGACAGTACCTAAAACCGTCGCAATCGCCGCGCCCATTATACCGAGTGCGGGAAAGCCGAGGTTACCGTTTATCAGCAAATAGTTAAATACTATATTTATCGTGTTTGAGGTGATATTCGTCCGCATTGTGATTTTTGTGTTGCCGACGCCGCGCTGCGCGCTGTTTATACCCATCTGTATGCAGTTGAATATCATACCGCCCATGATTATGCGGTAGTACAAAACCGCGCCGTCATGAGTTTCTGGTGTGGAGCCGCAAAATTGCATTATAGCCGGCGCGAAAACGCAGAACACCACACCGAGCAGCGCCGAGAGTGTCACGATAACGGCAAGCGCGGTATATAAAATTGAGTTCGCTCTTTTTCTGTCATTCTCGCCGAAACGCCTGGCGACAAGCGCGGATATGGAAACGTTCAGCGCGATAAATACCGACAGTCCCATAAACTTAGGCTGCGCCGTAAGTCCGACCGCCGCAACTGCGTTTGAACCAAGCGAGCTTACCATAAGCGAGTCGATAAGTCCGGCAAACGCAATAAAAAAAGATTCAATCATCGCGGGGATCGCCATATTTAATGATGTTTTTACGGTACGTTTATTGTACTTTTTCATAACTGCACTTCCAAATAATACAGGCGGCTGCCAATGACAGCCGCACTTAATATGTAAGAACTGCTGGGGGAAATTCCGTTGGCAGAGTGCTGCTTTGCAGCCGACGGTGCTGTGCTATTGTACCGCCCTCGGCAAAAAGTAGTGCTCACTGCCTGCTTTGCAGGCTATGAGCCTCTCGGAATTTTTCTCAGCTTCGTCTTCTTTCCATTTCCTTATATATATCGTCCCAGGTCATATCGTTGTCAACAAGCATAACGGTGAGGTGGTAGATAAGGTCGCTGACTTCGTAGCTAATCTCGCCCTTATCGCGGTTCTTGCCGGCGATAACAACCTCGGCCGCTTCCTCGCCGACCTTCTTTAAAATCTTATCCTCGCCCTTGTCAAAGAGGTAGTTTGTATAGCTGCCGTCCTCCGGGTTTGCCTTACGGTCAATAACAACCGCCTGTTCACGCTCAAATATATCATTACGCTCAGGAACAGTATCGTCCTTTACAAGCTTGCCGTCCTCAACCCTACGGAAGAAGCAGCTTCTGTTTCCTGTGTGGCACGCGGGACCTGCCGGGTTTACGAGAAGCACAAGGCAATCCGCGTCACAATCAACGCGCACTTCCTTTACGTACATATAGTTGCCGGAGGTAGCGCCCTTGACCCATACCTCCTTACGGCTTCTTGACCAAAACGTTGCTCTGCCGGTTTCGAGCGTCTGCTTTAATGTGTCCGCGTTCATATACGCCACCATTAAAACCTCTTTTGTTTCGATGTTCTGCACAACGGCCGGTATAAGTCCATGCGCGTTGAATTTGAGTTCGTTTATAAATTCCATATTTTTGCTCCTTTATTTTAATTTCATTAAACTCCAATTTTTAATCAAATAGTCAATACCCGAAATTATTGTAAAGCCTACTGAAATCCATATGAGAATGTCGGAAATAATAACCGACGGTATACCAAACAGCTTGTCAAAATACAGCTCACAGTTCATCAGTATCATAGCAACAATGACAGCCACCATCTGCGAAACTGTCTTTAACTTACCCCATATACTCGCTGCAACCACGTTACCCTCGCCTGCGGCTACCAATCGCACACCTGCGACCATAAACTCACGCGTTAAAATTATCATAACAGCCCATACCGACATTCTGCCGTAATACATCAGCATCAAAAACGCCGCTGTGGTGAGTACCTTATCGGCAAGCGGATCAACGAATTTGCCGAAGGTCGTTGTTTGGTTGTACTTCCTCGCCACGTGACCGTCGATAGCGTCCGTGATTGACGCCAATACAAACACGCCCAGCGCCGCCCAGTGGCATACGGTATTGTCAATAAAGAACAGCACCATAAACACCGGTACAAGGAATACGCGTATCATTGTAATTTTATTTGCGGTATTCATATTGAATTAACCACCTCTCCCACAAGATCATATTCATCTGCATTAACTATTTTTACTCTCACGATGTCGCCCTCGCTGACTTCTTCCTCAGTCGCAAAATATACCTTGCCGTCAACTTCTATGCTATCACCGCGGCTTCTGCCGTAAAACAAGAAACTTTCCTCGTCATATCCCTCAACCAAAACATCAAGGGCTTGTCCTATTTTTGACTGATTGAGTTCACGCGATATTCCCTGCTGCAGAGTCATCAGCTTATCAAGACGCTCCTGTTTTACTTCCTCGTCAATCTGGTCTGCAAATTTCGCCGCCGGCGTGTCCTCCTCCTGCGAATACGCAAACACGCCCATACGGTCAAAACGAACCTTTTTCACAAACTCGTATAAATCGTCAAAATGCTCATCCGTTTCACCGGGGAAGCCGACTATAATTGATGTGCGTATAATACAGTCCGGCATTTTGGAGCGTATCATCTCAATTTTACTCAGGATTTCCTTTTGATTGGTACGCCTTGCCATACGCCTTAATATGTAATCGTTGCCGTGCTGCACGGGCATATCTATATAGTTACATATTTTATCATATTTCGCCATTGTGTCAATAAGACTTTCGGTAATTGCCTCGGGATAGAAGTAGTGGACGCGTATCCACTCTATTTTATCTATCCGGGCAAGCTCTTCAAGTAATTTGTCAAGGCTGTTTTCGCCGTAAATATCGCTGCCGTAACGCGAGGTGTCCTGCGCTATCAAGATAAGCTCCTTAACGCCGTTATCCGCCAGTGTCCGCGCTTCTTCAACAATATCCTCAATCCTGCGGCTTCTGTACCGGCCGCGGATAAGCGGTATGGCGCAATAGGTGCAGTTGTTGTCGCAGCCGTCCGCGATTTTGAGGTATGCCGTGTAGGGCGGCGTGGATAAAATACGCGGCAAACGCTCGGGCGGTGTGCGGTTTATGTTACCGCTTATGACCTTTTTCTCACCCTTAAACGCGTCCTTTATTACCTCCGCGATTTTGTCATAATCACCTGTTCCCACAATCGCGTCAACCTCCGGCAGCTCCTTTAAAATATCGTCGCTGTAACGCTCGGCAAGACAGCCGCTGGCGATTAGCAGGCGGCACTTTTCTTTTTTGTACTCCGCCATTTCAAGTATTGTATCTATGGACTCTTTTTTCGCAGGCTCGATAAAGCCGCAGGTGTTCACGATTATAACGTCGGCATTTGACGGGTCGGGCGTTATGTTAAAGCCGTCGCTTGCCAATATACCGAGCATTATTTCCGCGTCTGTCTGGTTTTTCGCGCAGCCGAGCGAAACAAGACCGATATTGTACATATGCTTACTCCTCAATATAATCTGATTTTATCTGTTCAATACACGATTTTATATCACCGAAGTTATACCCGCGGTATATAAAATACCGTATACATTTATCAATGTTTTTCTTTTCAAAATTTCCGCGTAGCTTCTTCTCAACGAGCGGCAAAAGCGTTTCCGCCTCGTCCTCGTCAAGCTCGGAAATCGCTTCCTCAACATATTCCGCGCTTATGCCCTTTTGGTAGAGTTCGGATTTAATTCTTTGCAAACCGTATTTTTTGAAATTTTTTAAATCTCGCGCTTTCATTATCGCAAACTGCCTGTCGTTCACAAAGCCGTATTCGCGGCAGAAGTCTAAG
>JAFQYK010000335.1 GCA_017406485.1 Clostridia bacterium | reverse complement strand
GAGGAAGTGAAAATCCCAAGCAGCGTGAAGCGTATTGACAGAAACGCCTTTGGTATGTGCCGTAATCTCTCGTCGATCACAATATCGGCAAATACAAAACCTGAGATTTATGCATTTTCGGGATGTCACAACCTGAGTGATGTGACGGTGGACGGCGGTATGACGAGAGAGATTTTTGAGGCGATGCTTGGAGCAAACGTAAATGAAGCTGCGCCGTGCGTGAAGAAATATTTTGATGAATACGATGGCGATTTTGTAATTTTTGACGGCCATTATCTTGCAAAATATAAGGGTACGGACAGAAACCCCGTTATTCCCGAAGGAGTGACCGAGCTTGGCGCGCAGGCGTTTCGGGAGGCGGATATTGACAGCGTGACGTTCCCAAGCACAAAGATTGCGGAAATCCCGGCGCACTGTTTTCAGGGCTCAAAAATAAAGGAAATTACCATACCGTCAACTGTCGGCAAGATAAAGGAAATGGCATTTTACGGCTGCTATGACCTCGCAAGGCTTACGATTGAGGACGGCGTGGAGAGCGTGCAGGACAGTGCGTTTATAAACTGCTACTCACTTGGAAAGAGCAGCGTCAATATCGGTAAAAAGGTGCGCGTTTCAAAGAACGCGTTTAGGCAGACGCCGCTTGATGAGGAGTTCACGGACGGCGGCGGTGTGGCGTGGCGCAGAAGCAGCGATGATGTTATGGAGGTGCCGTTTAAACACGCAATGCGTAATGAGCTGAAGGAGGCGCAAAGCTTTACGGATATGGAGGACAGCGCCGAAAGCACGCTCTTGCAGCGGCTCGGCGCAATTTCCGGCTACGGGGACGGCACGTTCCGTCCGCAGAATGATGTCACGCGCGCCGAGGCGGTGAAGATAATTTTGAATGCAATCGGATACAGCGATGAAAATATAGCCGAGTTCGGTCTTGACTATGCTTCCGGCAGTCAGGAGGAAACAATCCGCCGGTGCGCCGACTATAACCCAAACCACTGGGGTAACGCGTATATGCAGCGAGCGGTTGATATGGGTATTATCTCGGGCTTTGAGGACGGCACGCTGCGACCAGATGACAATGTAACAGTTGAACAGCTCTACACAATGCTCGTAAACATCACCGGCTACGGCGGGTATGCCAAAAAGGACGGATACCCGTCAGGCTACATCAGGCAGGCACAGGCGGCTTGTATTGATAAGGATATGATAATAACAAAATACGATAAAAACGCGACGCGGCTTGAAACGATGAAGGCGGTGTTTAACGCCATTAACGCGCCGGTGTGCGTGGTGAAGAATGAAACGCGTCAGTGGGACGGAACGCTTGTGCCCGAGTATGAGGTTAAAAATGGTACCGGCAAGGATTACCGAACTCTGCTTACATACAATTTTTGGATTTATCCGGTTGAAGCAGAGGTCACGGATGTGGGTGAGGGCAGCGCAACCGTAAGCATTTACGGCGCGCCGAATTTCGGCGGCAAAGCTATAGCGCAGAGAAGCGGAAAAACGGCGGCGCTTAAAACCGATATGGCGGACAGGCTTGAGGTGGGGAAGAAATATGATATGTATATAAAAATCCGCGACATAGACGAAGAAGATTACGAGTTTGTTTCGGCTGCGGAGATTAAATAACAAAAATGGGACGCTTATGCGTCCCTTGTGTCATTCCAGCCCAAATATGTCGCTTCAACGCGGTAAATCGGCATACCCATTTCGCTAAAGCGCGTTTCGTATTCGGTCATAATATTGCCCTCGAACTTGGAATTGTGGAGGTCGAGGGTTATATTTTGCATTTTGAAATTTTCCTCTGCAAAGGAATTAAGCGAAAACTCAAACAGAGACTTGTTATCGGTCTTGAACCATATATAATCACCGTTGTTTAATACATTTTTATACCTGTCCAAAAATCTCTTATGCGTCAGGCGGCGTTTTGCCTGCTTGTTCTTTTTCCACGGGTCGGAGAAGTTCAGATAAATACGGCTTATCTCACCCTTTTCAAACACATCCTCTATCCTCTCCGCGTCCATATCCATAAACAGTACATTCGTAAGTCCGGCCGCGGCGGCTTTTTCCATTGCCATAACCATAACATCCTGCACCTTTTCAACGGCTATGAAATTCACGTCGGGATACATCTTCGCCATACCCGTCACAAAACCGCCCTTGCCGCAGCCGATTTCAAGGTGAATGGGGCGGTCGTTACCGAACCTTTCCGACCACTTGCCCTTCATATCATCCGGCGCATCCACAAGATACGCCGCGCACCTTTCCCAGCGCGCGCCAAGATTTTTCTTTTTCCTCATTCGCATAGGTATTTCCTCCAAAAAAATATCCGCTCTTCCGAGCGGATTATGAATTTTACAGCGTCTTAATATACGTCTTGGCGAACTCCTCCAAAAGCTCGTCACGTTCTATCTTAACAATAAGACCTCTCGCTCCGTTGTAGCTTGTTATGTAGGTGGGGTCACCCGAAAGTATATATCCTACAATCTGGCTGATGGGGTCGTAGCCCTTAATTTTAAGCGCCTCGTAGACTTTCGCCACGATTTCCTTAACCTCCTGTTCCTTATCGAACTCCAGATTGATTTTCATCGTCTCGTTAAATTCCATCTTAATTCACGCCCTTTCATTTAGTGATATACATAGCTGTTGTGTGAAAATAACGTATTTACCACTATATATAGAATAGTACAAAATGCGTAAAATTGCAAGTGTTTTCACATAAAATTCTTGTTAAATTCACATTTCAGACATATTTCATTAGAAATTAAACAGCTTTTCTACATTTTCCGCCTGTCCGACAGCCGCAAAGCAGGCCGTATCGGTGTCAAGCACGCGGTCAATCATATCGGAAACACTCTCTTCGTTTACCGCGTCAATTTTACCGAGAACCTCCTCCTGCGTATAAATCGGCTTTCCGGCAAGCAGCGCGCGGCCTGCACCCTGCATTCTTGCG
>JAFQYK010000334.1 GCA_017406485.1 Clostridia bacterium | reverse complement strand
TGGATTTACAAGCGCGCCAATATGCTTTCCAACAAGGGAACAGACAGTATTATTGACTCGATAAGAAGCCACGACGGTGTGCCGTTTGTAATCTCACCGCTTATTTTTATCAGTACAGTCATAACTCACCTTTTCGGCGGAAGCGCCGGCAGGGAGGGCGCCGCGCTGCAGCTTGGCGGCAGCATAGGCAGCGCGATTGGTAAGGTGTGCCGCATAGGTAAGCACGGTATGCACGTTGCAATAATGTGCGGAATGAGCGCGGTTTTCTCCGCACTGTTCGGAACGCCTATAACGGCGGCGTTTTTCGCGCTTGGCATATCAAGCATAGGTCATATGTATTACCCGGGCATTGTGCCGTGCCTTATATCCGCACTGTCGGCGTACATAATAGTATCGCTTTTCGGTATTGCGCCGACCTCGTTTGAGGTGCTTTTAATTCCGAATATTACAGCAGTAACAATCCTACAGACTATATTGCTTGCCGCACTCTGCGCGGAGCTAAGCATAATTTTCTGTACCGTTATGCACTACACGGCGCGTTATATGCGGATATGGTTCAAAAGCCCGTATCTCCGCATATTTATAGGCGGTCTTGCGCTTATCGCGCTTACATACCTCGTCGGTACACGCGCCTACAACGGTTCCGGTATGGACAGCATAATCCGCGCCGTCACCTACGCGCACATTGACCACGGCTGGGATTTTGCGCTTAAAATTATCTTTACTGCGATAACGATAGGCTGCGGCTTCAAGGGCGGCGAAATTGTGCCGACCTTCTTTATAGGTGCGACGTTTGGGTGCTTCATATCATCGCTCATCGGTTTTCCGCCGGGTTTCGGCGCGGCAGTGGGGCTTGTCGCAATGTTCTGCGGCGTTTTAAACTGCCCGATCGCGTCCATAATACTCAGCGTGGAGCTGTTTGGTTCGGGCGGCTTTATACTGTTTGCCATAGCCGCAGGTGTAAGCTATATGCTCTCCGGCTATTATGGACTATATCATAGTCAGAAAATCGTATATTCAAAAATTGACGGTGAGAAAATCGATAAAGTAGCGAAGTGAGGAAGAATAAACTATGATTATGGGGTACAGCTTTTATGAGATTGCGGCGTTGTTTTTTGTCTATGGATTTCTTGGTTGGGTAGTTGAGGTTATTTTCCGCGGACTCTGTGAAGGAAGATTTGTAAACAGCGGTTTTCTGAATGGTCCTATATGTCCCATATATGGCTTTGGTGGTGTTATTGTGGTGCTGTGCCTGACGCCGGTGCAGGATAATATCCCTATATTGTTTATATGCTCGGCTATACTTACAACCGGTCTGGAGCTAATCACAGGTTTTGCGCTGGATAAGATTTTTCATACGCGTTGGTGGGACTACACAGATAAGCCGTTTAATATCGGCGGATATATTTGCCTGCAGTTTATGGTAGCTTGGGGATTGGTTTGTGTCGGACTGATGAAGATACTGCATCCTCCGGTTATTCAGCTTATAAGAGCTGTGCCGTTTATGCTCGGTGTATTTCTGCTCATATTTGTGGCAGTTGTTTTTATTGCGGATGTGGTTGTGACGGTGATTACTATAAATCACCTCGCCAATAGATTGAAGATAATGGATGAAATAGCAGCAAGCATACATGCCGTATCTGACAACATAGGCACGAAGGTGTACAATAGCGCTGAAACGGTAAAAGCAAAGGGCGGAAATGTATTAGAAAGCAAAAATGCTCGCGTGATCAAAGAAAAATACAGCGGAAATGTCGAAGAATTGAAACAGCGCTATAAGGCAATGACTGAAGAACGTCACCGACTGCAAAATCGTATTCTGAAGGCTTTTCCGAAAATGACATCTCGCCATTACAGTGATGCGCTTGACAATATAAAAGAGAAGTTGAGAGAAAAAATACAAAAAAAAGAGCGTTAAGCTCTTTTTTTGTTAAATCAATCTTATCGTTTTAATAATCTGATCCTCAATCGGTTTATCGTTCATATCAACAGGTGTTTCCGCAATCTCATCAACAACGTCCATACCGTCGGTAACCTTACCAAATGCGGCATACTGACCGTCAAGGTGCGGCGCGTCCTCGTGCATTATAAAGAACTGGCTTGACGCGCTGTTCGGGAACATTGTACGCGCCATACTTAAAACGCCGCGCGTATGTTTTAGCGAATTGGGGACGCCGTTTTTGTCAAACTCGCCCTTGATGCTGTCAGCCTCCTTGTGCGCCCCATCCGCCGTATATCCGCCGCCCTGTATCATAAAGCCGGCAATTACGCGGTGGAAGATAAGCCCGTCAAAGAAATTCTGTTCAATAAGCGAAGCAAAATTCTCAACTGTTATCGGCGCAATATCGGGATATAATTCCGCCTTAATAATTCCGCCGTTTTCCATTTCGATTTCAATATTCATATCGTTTTCTCCAATCTTTGTTAAAAGCTGCCGTTTCCGCGCGAAGAGTTTAGATTACCTCTCGCGATAGGCTCGTTCTCGCCGCTTGTGTTAGCTGAGTTTGACGATGAAGCTGATGAGCCTGATGACGACGAACGCGATGAAGATGATGAGCTGCTGTCATCGCCGCCGAGTATTCTGCGCAGCGTGTCCTCGTCAATCTCGCTGCCTGCCGCAGGAGAAGATGATGGACTTGTGCCCGGTGAAGCGGTCGGCTTCTTTGAGGGCTTCGGTGTCATTTTATCGGACTTGCTGTCCTTGTCAGACTTTGACGATGAACCGTTGTCTATCGTAATGCTTCTGATAACAATCGGGTCAACCGGCACGTCCTCCATACCCTGCGCCGCAACGGAGCCTGTGCGTACGGAAGCGATTTTGTCAACCACGTCCATACCCTCGGTAACACGTCCGAAAGCCGCATACTTACCGTCAAGATAATCGGCGTTCTGCTGTACGATAAAGAACTGGCTTGTTGCACTGTTCACGTCCTGCGCTCGCGCCATTGAGATAATGCCGCGTATGTGCGAGAGCGTGTTTTCAAAGCCGTTTTCCGAAAACTCGCCCTTTACGGTGTTTGTGTTCTGCTTTTTGAGATTTTCGTCATAGCCGCCGCCCTGAATCATAAAGTCCTCAATAACGCGGTGGAAAATTGTTCCGTCATAGAAGCCGTCCTCTGCAAGCTCGACAAAGTTCTGAACCGTCTCCGGTGCAAGGTCGGGGTACAGCTCCAGCTTAATCTCGTCGCCGTCGTCAAGCTCGATTGTCGCTTTTACCTTGTTCTTCACAAGCTCCGGATTTACCTTCATAGCCTTGAGTGTCTCGGCGTCAATATCCGTACCCTGCGTGGGGTCGCCGAACTGACACGCTGAAAGCATCAGTACAGCGCTGAGCATAGCGGCAATAACTCCAATAAATTTCTTAGACATTATTCATTCTCTCCTTCTGTTGCCTCCGCGCCTTGGGCCGGTGCTTCGGTGTTTTCTTCTTCCTCATCGTCACGCGGGGCGCGCGCAATGCTTGCTACGCTTACGCCATCATCAAGACGCATAAGCTTAACGCCCTGTGTCTGGCGGCTGTAGGTTGAGATGTCCTCGGTGTGCATTCTTATGATAACACCCTCGGATGTGATAAGAATTATATCATCCTCATCCGTAACGGCGCGCATACCGGCGAGCTTTCCTGTTTTTTCGGTAATCTTATACGTGAATATACCCTTACCGCCCCTTGACTGCTTACGGTACTCGTCCAGCTCGGTCTTTTTGCCGTAGCCGTTTTCCGTAACGGCGAGAAGCTGACTGCCCTCTTTAACAAGCGAGAAGCCAATAATATAATCGCCCTGTCTGAGCGTTATACCCTTAACGCCGCGCGTTGTTCTGCCTGTGTGGCGAACCTCGCTCTCGTTAAAGCGTATCGCGTAGCCGTCGTGCGTGGACAGGATAACGTCCTTTGTGCCGTCTGTAAGGTGTACTCTTATAAGCTCGTCGCCCTCGTCAAGCGATATTGCTCTAAGACCGCCGTTTCTTATGCGTGAGTAATCCATAAGATTGGTTTTCTTTATGATACCGTTCTTTGTTACGAATGTCAGATAATTTCCATCCTCAAATTCCTTAATCGGTATCATAGCCGTAATCTTTTCATCGCTTTCAAGCGGCAGCAGGTTTACGATAGCCGTACCCTTTGCCTGCCTGCTTGCCTCTGGTATCTGATAGCCGCGGAGCTTATACACAACTCCGCGCGTGGTGAAGAATAGCAGTGTGTGGTGTGTGGTCGTTGTGAAGATATGCTCCACAAAGTCCTCCTCCTTGGTGCTCATACCGCTTATGCCGCGGCCGCCGCGGTTCTGGCTGCGGTACGTGTCAGCCGGGACACGCTTTGTATAGCCTGCGTGTGTGAGCGTTACGACAATGTCCTCCTCGTCAATGAGGTCGTCTATATCAATCTCGGTGGAAATCATCGAAATCTTTGTGCGTCTTTCGTCGCCGTACTTGTTCTTTATATCGGTAAGGTCGGTCTTTATAATGTCAAGCACCATTCCTTCGTTCGCAAGAATTTCGCGGTAGTTGGCAATCTTTGCCGTAACCTCCTGATATTCCTCCTCAATCTTTTCACGCTCCATACCCGACAAACGGCCAAGCTGCATTTTTACGATAGCGTCGGCCTGCTCGTCCGAAAGCCCGAAGCGCGCGCATAGCGCGTCCTTTGAGTCCTGTATGCTCTTTGACGCGCGGATTATTCTTATAACCTCGTCAACGTTGTCTATAACAACCTTGTAGCCCTCTAAAATGTGCGCTCTCGCTAAAGCCTTGTCAAGCTCAAACTGTGTGCGGCGTGTGATAACGTCCTCCTGATGCGCGATGTAGTAATCTATCATCTCGCGGAGGTTCAAAATCTTGGGCTGCTTGTCAACAAGCGCAAGCAGAATAACGCCGAATGTGTCCTGCATCTGCGTGAACTTGTAGAGGTTGTTAAGCACCACATTCGGGTTTGCGTCACGCTTCAAATCTATAACAAGACGTATAACCTCGGTTGACTCGTCGCGCGTTGAAGCGATACCGTCAATTTTGCCGTCACGCACAAGCTCGTTTATATGTTTTTCGAGCTTCGCCTTGTTTACCTGATACGGAATTTCCGTAACGATAATTCTGTTTCTTCCGTTATGCTCCTCAATTTCAGCCTCGGCACGAAGCACAATTCTGCCGCGGCCCGTTGTATACGCGTTTCTTATACCGCTCTTGCCCATAATAACGCCGCCTGTCGGGAAGTCGGGGCCCTGAATGTGCGTCATAAGCTCCTCAATCGTTATCATCGGGTCGTCGATAACGGCGATAATTCCGTCAATAACCTCGGTTAAGTTGTGCGGCGGAATATTTGTCGCCATACCGACAGCGATACCTGCCGAGCCGTTTACCAAGAGGTTCGGGAAACGCGAGGGGAGTACGTCCGGCTCGGGGATTTTGTCGTCATAGTTCGGTACAAAATCAACCGTTTCCTTTTCAATATCGGTAAGCATAAGCGCCGATATTTTTGACATCTTCGCTTCTGTATAACGGTAAGCCGCAGGGGGGTCGCCGTCCACCGAGCCGAAGTTACCCTTACCCTGTACAAGCGGGTAACGGAGCGAGAAGTCCTGCGCCATACGAACCATTGCGTCGTAAACGGACGCGTCTCCGTGGGGGTGGTATTTACCAAGCACGTCGCCGACTGTAGCCGCGGACTTTTTAAAATCATTCTCGTATAAAAGGTTTGACTCGTACATATCGTAAAGTATACGTCTGTGAACCGGCTTCATACCGTCCCTTACGTCCGGTAGTGCGCGCGATACAATAACGCTCATAGCATAGTCAATGTACGCCTTTTTCATTTCTCTGTCGAGGTCAACATTTACAATATGCTGATTATTTATAGCCTCCATATCCAGCTTTAAATCCTCGGTTTTCTTAGCCATAATTTCCTCCTAAAGTTTAAGTTCAAAAGCATATGCTTTATGACTGCTCATTAACCACAATATTTTATCACATTATAATGTAAAAATCAAGAAAAAATGGATATTTTGTTAAGTTTTTCACCTTGCAACAAACACAATTCTTTCCTCGTTTTCCTTTGGCTTTTCAAACGACAGCTCTCCGTAGGTGTCAATCCGCGCAAATCCTGCCTTTCTCAGGAGGTATGTTATTTCCTCTTTGCTCCACGCTCTTTGCAGATGGCGTTCCTCAAAACGGCGGTAAACCTTATCCTCGCGTACAAAGAACGTGAGAAACATATCCGAAAGCCTTTTCTTCTCAATCCACCTGTTCTGCCAGGTGTAGAAAATATCCTTCTCGGAATGTACGAAAGTGTTGCTGCCGATGATATTTTTCAGCTTATACTCCGAGCTTATATCAAAAATAAACGGCGCGCGGCTGTCCATAAAGCAGGTTTTTATCCTTGTGAAGAACTGCAAAAGCGATTTTGGCGAAAGCACATAGTTTATACCGTCAATCATACAAAGAAACGCGCCCATAGTGCCGTAGAGGTCAATTTTTGTCATACTTTGATTTAAAAACAAAATATTAAGGTTCTCCGCCTTTTCGCGCGCAACGTTCAGCATATCCTCCGAAACGTCCACGCCCGTCATATCATACCCGCGCCTTGCCAGCGGCAGCGTCATACCGCCCGTTCCGCAGGCAACATCGCAGACAAGCTCAGGGTTTACGCCGCAGATATCAAATAAATTCTCTATATAGTCCGCCCACTTTTCGTAGTCCACATCGCGCTTCATCAGCGCGTCATAGACATAGGCGAAATCGGTATAGCTATTCATTATCCTGCTCCATTCTCTCAATTACCAAATTATACCCATCCGAGCCATAATTGATACATCTGTTCACGCGGCTTATCGTCGCGGTTGACGCGCCTGTCTTTTCGGCAATATCGGTGTATACGCACTTGCTTTTGAGCATAAGCGCGACCTCCATACGCTGCGACATAGACTTTAGCTCCGAAATTGTGCAAAGGTCGGTAAAAAAGCGGCGGCACTCGTCCTTGTTCTTCAGGGTGAGTATCGCATTAAACAGTGTTTCAATACTTTTGTCATTCATTTCTCTCATTTTTCTGCTCCTTGTAAAATGTAGTTATAATTATTGTATCACTTTAGTGCGTGAAAGTAAATACATAAATTACGGGGACATGAAAATAATAAGATAAATTGTTGTTTATCTCACTATCCAATGCAGACGGGGTGTGGGCGACCACTGGTCGCCCCTACAAATTATGCTAACCGTAGGGGCGAACATTGTTCGCCCGTCCCTGACCGCCTTGTGGCTACACACATAAACAACAATTTACGAAAGGAGCATATATGGTACTTGCAATAAGAACGTTAATACTGTACACGCTTGTAATCGCCGCGCTGCGCGTTATGGGCAAGCGGCAGCTTGGCGAGCTTCAGCCGTCGGAGCTTGTGGTTGCTATAATG
>JAFQYK010000333.1 GCA_017406485.1 Clostridia bacterium | reverse complement strand
TTCTCAATTCGAGAACGCTTTTTTTATGTCCTGCTCCGTGAGCATTTTAACGTGACCGAGTTCAAGCGACGGGTCAAGCGTGAGCGCGCCGATTTTGACGCGTTTTAAATACAGCACGTTCTTCCCCAGCCTGGCGCACATTCGGCGTACCTGGTGGAACTTACCCTCCGCAATTTCGATGTACACCTCCGTCGGGTCGTCCGTTATTTCAAGCCGCGCCGGCTTTGCCGTGAAGTCCTTTAGCTCCATTCCCGCCGCAAACGCGTCAATGTCGCTTTCCTCCATAGGCGCGTCAAGACGCGCGAAGTAACGCTTGTATACGTTTTTGTTCGGCGAGGTCAGACGGTGGGCAAAATCGCCGTCGTTGGTGAGCAGCAGCAAGCCCTCCGTCATACGGTCAAGCCGTCCGGCAGGATACACGCCGTAATGCGCGTACTCCGGCGGCACAAGGTCGGTTACCGGCGGATAATTCCTGTCGCGCACCGCGCTGACATAGCCGGCGGGCTTGTTGAGCATAAGGTAGATATATTTATTGTATAAAAGCCTCTCACCGTCAAGCGTTACAGCGTCCGTTTCCGCGACATTTGCGCCGCTGTCTGTGCAGATTTCGCCGTTTACCGTTACACGGCCGTCCTTTATCTGCCGCTTTATCTCCTTACGCGATACGTCAAGGCAGGTGGTTATATATTTGTCAAGCCGCATTTTATCACCCTTTCGATGAAAAAAGGGCGGTTATGCCGCCCCTTTTTATGTTGGTTTTAATTATTTAGCCGCTGTTTCGCTGTTGTACTTAACCGCGAGCTTCTCTATCTCGCCGCTCTTCTTCATCTCGGCAAGCACCTTGTTTATCTTATCAACAAGCTCCTTATTACCTTTCTTTACAGCAATCGCATATTCCTCCGTCTCAAATGCCTTGGGATCCTCGACTACTTTCAAGCCGTTTGCTTCCGCAAGCGCCTTACCTGTCGCGCTGTCGATTACAACCGCGTCGAGCTTGCCGTTCTTTACGTCCTGTACAATGTCAATGCCGCGGTTTGCGCGGGTTATGTTGTTGTCGTCAACGCCCATTTCTGTTACAAGACTGTCGCCTGTATAGCCGATTACAACGCCGACCTTCTTGCCCTTCTTTATATCCTCGGCGCTCTTGATGTCCTCGTTGTCAGCCGCCACTACCATTACCTGTGCAGCTACATAGTATGTGTCGGAGAAGTCAACGTTCTGCTTTCTCTCGTCTGTTACGGTCATACCCGCAACTGCCATATCAATCTTACCTGTTGATACGGCGCTTATAAGACCGTCAAATTCCATATCGTTTATTTGAAGCTCCTTACCGTCAGCTTCGGCAATTTTCTTTGCGATTGCAACATCAATACCGTCAAATTCGCCTACAAGTCCGTTTGTTGTGGTGTACTCAAACGGCGGGAATGCTGCGTTTGTTCCCATTATCAACTTATTACTTGCCTGATTGCCGCAGGCTGTGAGCGCTGCTGTTGCCATTATTGCCGCGCCGCATACGGCGAGTGCCTTTACTAAACCTTTTTTCATTATGGTTCCTCCTGTTTTCTAATTAAATATATTTTAACGCCTAAGCGTTAAATGCGTTTTTAAAGTACCTTACCTAAAAATTCCTTGGTTCTGTCATTTTGCGGATTGCTGAATACCTCCTCCGGCGTTCCTTCCTCGACTATGTAACCGCCGTCCATAAACAGTACGCGCGAAGCAACCTCACGCGCAAAGCCCATTTCATGCGTTACGACTACCATTGTCATTCCGGCGTCCGCCAAGTCCTTCATAACGGAAAGCACCTCGCCTACCATCTCCGGGTCAAGCGCGGACGTTGGCTCGTCAAACAGCATTATGTCCGGCTGCATTGCAAGAGCGCGGGCTATGGCGATTCTCTGCTGCTGTCCGCCCGAAAGCTGCGCGGGGTAATTGTCCGCCTTGTCTGCAAGACCTACCTTCTCAAGAAGCTCACGCGCCAGCTTTTCAGCGTCTGCCTTCGATACTTTCTTTACCTTCATCGGTGCGAGCGTTATATTGTCAAGCACGGTAAGATGCGGGAAAAGATTGAACTGCTGGAATACCATTCCCATCTTTTCGCGTATCTTGTTTACATTTGTATTGGGAGCTGTGATGCTCTCGCCCTCTATCAGAATTTCACCTTCGGTCGGTGTTTCGAGAAGGTTAAGACATCTTAAAAACGTTGATTTACCGCTTCCCGAGGGACCGATTACAACAACCTTTTCACCCTGCTTTATGTGCTGGTCTATACCCTTTAAAACCTCAAGGTCGCCGAAATGCTTTTTAAGTCCTGTTACCTTTATCATAGCTATATCCTTTCGCTTAACGCTTATCCGATTTTCTGAGTCTGTTCTCTATCTTCTGCAGTCCGATAGTCAGAATTTTTATAACCACATAATATATAACCGCGATGGAAAGAAGCGGTATAAGATAGTCATATGTAAGGCTCTGTACCTTCTTTGCCGCACCGACAAGGTCGATGTTTGAAATCATACCGATTACCGCAGTTTCCTTTATAAGAACAATAAACTCATTACCGAGCGCCGGTATGATATTCTTCATAGCCTGCGGCATTATAATTGACATCATCGTCTGTGACTGTGTCATACCGAGCGAGCGTCCGGCCTCTGTTTGTCCGTGACTGACCGATAATATACCGCCTCGGACAATCTCTGCCATATACGCGCCGCTGTTTATACCGAACGCTATCGTTCCTACTATCCAAGGTTCAATATTTACCTGCGCGAATATGATGAAGTATATAATAAGAAGCTGTACCATTGTAGGCGTACCTCTTATAATATCAATATACACTCCTGAAATAAACTTGAGTATTTTATTTTTTGAAAGACGCATAAGCGCCATCAGTATACCTATCGCCAGTCCCAAAAGCACTGCGAACAGCGATATGAGCAGTGTAAAGCCCAGACCGCGCAGAAACCATTCCCATCGGTTATCCGTTATAAATGTCGCTGTAATACGGTTCATCAAGTCCGACATTACACTTATCCCCCTTAAATTATCATATATAACTTTAATATAATAACAAAAAATTGAATAAATATCAATACCTCAAGTAAAATTTTGTGAGATTTATACATTATAATTATGCATAATTTGCATAATATTCTTCTTCAAATTATTTACCCACGCAGAATTGATGGAAAATATCATTTACTATTGCGTCCGAAACGGTTTCACCCGTAATCTCACCGAGCGCGTCTATTGCGGCATTTATATCTATTGAAGCAATATCTGCCGGCATTCCTCTTTCGATTGAATACGCGGCGTTTCTCAGCGCCTCGCTCGCCTTTATAAGAGCTGTTTTGTGGCGCATATTTGTGATAACCGCGCCGTTAGAGAGCGCTATCTCGCCCATACGGTAAACCTTTTTGATTTCCGCCGCGAGCTTGTCAATACCCATTCCGGTTTTTGCGCTTATCTCAATAATGCCGCTGCCGCCCGCCTTGCTTCTCACCGCCTCGATATACTTGCTCTGTCCGAGATCGGTTTTATTGATGAGAACTATTCGTTTCTTACCCTTTGTCGCGCGCAAAACCTCAACATCCTCATCATCAAAAAAGCTGCTGCCGTCAATCATAACTATGACAAAATCCGCCGCTTCTATTGATTTTAAGGACTTTTCAACGCCTATTTTTTCGACCTTGTCATCCGTTTTACGTATACCTGCCGTATCAACAAGAATAAGCGGTATACCTCCGAGATCGATGTATTCCTCAATAACATCTCGCGTGGTGCCTGCAATATCGGTTACAATAGCTCTTTCCTCACGCGCCAGCTTGTTAAGAAGCGACGATTTACCGACGTTCGGCTTTCCGACAATCGCTGTGCGTATACCGTTTCTTAAAATTTTTCCGCTGTCAGCCGTGGCGAGCAGCTTTTCCGTTCGCTCCTTACATTCAAGCGTTATCGTGCGTATGTCGTCATTCGTTATGTCCTCTAAATCCTCATCGGGATAATCCACAAGAACAAGCATGCGCGCCGCAAGGTGTACAAGCGCGTTTCTTATATCCTTGATTTCCTTTGACAGCGTTCCTTCAAGCTGCGAAAGCGCGCTGCGCTTTGCAAGGTCATTGGTTGAGTTTATAATGTCAATAACAGCCTCCGCCTGCGAAAGGTCAATTCTGCCGCTTAAAAAGGCGCGCTTTGTGAACTCACCGGGCTCCGCGTGATACGCGCCCGCGCGGATAAGCGCGTCAAGCACGCCGCGCGAAGCCGCGAAGCCGCCGTGGGTGCTTATCTCCACAACGTCCTCACGCGTAAAGGTCCTCGGCGCGCGCATAACGGTGACAAGAACCTCGTCAACCCTTTCG
>JAFQYK010000332.1 GCA_017406485.1 Clostridia bacterium | reverse complement strand
TTGGTGGGAGTTACAGGGCTCGAACCTGTGACATCCTGCTTGTAAGGCAGACGCTCTCCCAGCTGAGCTAAACTCCCATACTACTGGTCGGGATGACAGGATTTGAACCTGCGGCCCTCTGGTCCCAAACCAGATGCGCTACCAAACTGCGCTACATCCCGTCAAGTTCATTCTCCGTCAGACGACCTATATATATTAGCAAAGAATTTATGATTTGTAAACCTTATTATTTTCGATTTATTTTGATTTACATAAACATTTCAACAGTTTTCCTCTCATTTTCTTTTATTTTCTTCATTTTTCATCTTTATGCTGATTTTGTAGATTAAAAATGCCGCGGCAGCAGCGCCGATATATCCGCATACTCTGTACACATTATCCACAAGCGAAGAAAAGCCGGCGCCGCTTATAAAAAAACTTCCTATAAGAATGATTATTGCCGCGAGCTTGCGATTTATACGCTTACCGAGAAAATCGATAAGAGCGTATCCGCTTGATACTGCGGTTGTCAGCACCGCCGCAGACAGCATAAGGCTATAGAAAATTCCGAGCGCGTTATTTTGACGGAAGGTCATAGTGAGCATAGGTATTTCACCAAGGTTGATTTTTCCATAGTAAATCGACAGCACGCCCCAGATAAGCGTTATCATAATAAAAATCGCAATTCCGGCAGAAATCGCAGCGAGGATAGCGTCCGTTTTATTTTTCAAAAACCGGCTCATCGCCGCAAGCACCGCGCCTGTCCCGATTATGTTATAGCCGGCATATGCAAAGCCCGAAACGGCTGCGCTGCCCTGCACAAATACCGTCTGATGCTCGCGATAGCGGAGAATATACAAACACGCAAAAATTATCCCGACTACCAGCACACCGCCAAGCGCGGCGTTCAGGCTCATTATTCCGCGTGAATTCATAAGAAATATCACGCCGCAAAGCAACGTCAGCGCCGCAGCTCCGACTATAGGCGGCGCGCCGTATACGCTTCTGCCTATCTCACCGGCGCACGCGGTCATAACGCACATCGCCGCCGCCGAACACACAAAAATAACCGTATTTATGGCGCTTCTTACCGCTTTCGTCGTCACCACCCTATCTATAAGCTCCGCGTAGCTATTGATGTTGGTTTTAATACAAAACCCCAGCACAACTGCCGCAAACAGCGCAAAAATCACGCACGCAACAACTATTCCCCAAAAGCCAAATCTGCCGTAGCGCACAAAAAAGCTTACTATCTCCTGCCCCGACGCAAAACCCGCGCCGATTATCGCCGCCGCATAACCGCCTGCAACAGCAAGCACGCCGCAAATATTCCTCCACACAAAAATCACCCCAAAGAAATATATGCGCCGCCACAGTTACGTATGAAAAAAAGAACAGGATTGCTCCTGTTCTCTCTAAATTACTTCTCTATTGAAAGAATTTTGAATTCAACCTCGCCGCCCGGCGTCATTGCCTTAACGGTGTCGCCCGCGCTCTTGTTGAGAATTGCCGCGCCTATCGGTGATTCGTAGGACAGCTTGTTCTTGTACGGGTCAGCCTCGGTTGAACCTACTATTGTATATGTCTGTTCGCCGCCGAAAATGTCAAGCACAACCTTCGAACCCGGCGTTACAATATCAGAGCGGATTTCGTCATCGTCAAGCACCCTTGCGTACTTTAACATATTTTCAATCTCGCCTATTCTCGCCTCAACCTCTGCCTGCTCGTTCTTCGCCTCGTCATACTCGGCGTTCTCGGAAAGGTCGCCGAACGAACGTGCTTCCTTTATCTTCGCGGATACTTCTTTTCTTGTGACATTCTTGAGTGTATCAAGCTCCTCTTCAAGCGCAGCCTTACCCTCTCTTGTGAGGACATACTCCTTACCATCTGCCATTTTTCGTCATTCCTCTCAAATATAATAATCATTTACGGACTACAATTATAACCGTTTTTGTGTTCAATGTCAAGCAAAAGATAGGGGGACTTTTTTAAAGTCCCCCTAAAAGCTGTCAGCCGTTCATTTTCTTTAAAAATTTCTCGTGTGCAGCGCGGAGCTCCTCAGCCTTTGCCTCGGGAGCGGTCGTGTTGCAGTGCGCCCACGCGCCTGTTTCGGAGGAGGCGTTGAACTTAACCTTGTCAGCGCTTCTCATAGGCGGATAGAAGGCGATGTGGAAATGGTAATAATCGGATACATCCTCGCCGTTTACCGGGTTCTGATACATACACATCATATACGGGAACGCATAGTCAAACAGACTGTCAAGCGTGCCTGTCGTTTCCTTCAAAATCTTCGCAAGATTGTCCTTCTCGCTGTCGGTCATCTGCGACAGGTTCTGAATATGACGCTTTGCGCCTATGTACATACCGTAGGGGTACTCGCTGTAGAACGGAAGATATGCAACAAAATCATCGTTTTCAATTATAATTCGTCTGCCGTCATTCTTCTCGTCCTCAAGCATATCGCAGTAAAGGCAGCTATGCGTTTCATCAAAATGCTCCTTGCACGCATCCATTTCAAGCTCTAGCTTCTTCGGAATTACGGAATAGCCGTAAATCTGACCGTGCGGATGCGGCATTGTTACGCCGACAACCTCTCCCCTGTTCTCGAATATAAATACGTACTTGATTTTAGGATCGGAGCTTATCTCAACAAATCTCTCCGTCCAAAGGTCAACAAGCTCCCTTATATGCGGAACGGGAAGCTCCGGCAACGTTACCGTATGCTCGGGCGAATAGAGTATAACCTCGCACTTGCCGTAGGCGGGCTTTGTCTTAAACAGTCTTGTTTCAACATCGTCCGGCTCGGGCGGATTTTGTGAGAGTGCGGGGAAATCGTTATCGTGCTTATGTACGGTAAAGGATTTGGGTACCTTGTCATTGTCGGGGCCGGGACAGAACGGACACCAGTCCTTCGGCATTTGCGGTCTGTTCTGACGGTGCGAGGCAATCATTACCCAGTCCTTTATTAACGGGTTCCATCTTAATTCAGCCATTTGTGTATCCTCCTCAAAAGTCTATTATAATTATTGTACATCAATTTTGAACGTTAGTCAATATATATTGTAGATTTATTCCAGTTCAAGCGTGAAAGAGAAGGTCGTGTATTTCGCGTCGGAACCTTCTTTTGCGTCAACGCTCTCCACCCACACGTTCTGCTTGTGGAGCGTTATTATATTCCTCACGAACGACAAGCCCAATCCGGCGCCGCTCTTTTCCGTGACACGCGACTTATCGGTTTTATAGAAACGGTTGAAGATATTGCGCATATCCTCGCTTTTTATGCCGTCACCGAAGTTACCGACACTGAACAGCGCGCGGTTCTTTTCCTTTTTTGTGGTGATCGTAATTGTCGTGTTCGGATAGCAGAACTTTATCGCGTTGTCGAGAAGATTTATCACAACGCGCTGTATCGCGTCCTTGTCTGCAAGAACCTTTAAAACATCACGGTCAAAATCAACGTTTATATCGAGATTTTTCTCATCAATCCTGTTTCCGAGGCTGATTATGCAAATTCTCACAAGCTCGTTAAGGTCAAACGCCGTTGTGTCAAGCTTGTACTCGCTTGATGACATTTTTGACATTTCAAGCATATCGTTTACCATTTTTGTGAGCCGCTTCGACTCGTCAAGGATAATTTTAAGGTATTCGTCGCGCTTTTCTTCAGGTATTGTGCCGTCAAGCATACCCTCGGCAAAGCCGGAAATGCTGGTCATAGGCGTTCTGAGTTCGTGCGATACATCACTTATAAAATCGGAGCGCGTTTTAACAAGCGTTTCAACGGAGTCAGCCATAAAATTGAAGCTGGACGCAAGCTGTCCAATTTCATCGCGGCTTCTCACAGCCACGCGCCTGTCATATTTGCCGGACGCTATTGACTGCGAGGCGCGGTTTATTTCTGTTATCTGCCTTGAAATCCTGCGCGACTGAATAAATACCAAAATCGCCGCCGCAAGCATTGCCAGAAGCGCGCATACAACAAGCATACTGAAAAGCTCCCCCGTTGTCCTGTGGAGTGTGTACATCGGCGTGTTAAAAAACATCGCGCCGACAACGCCGCCCTGATAATGCACCGGTATGCCGACTATAAGCACTTTGGATTTGTACGCGCCGTTAAAGGTTGATGTTTCCTGAACGGTGTTTCCGGCGATTACAGAGTCAAGAAGAGTGTCGGGAACGGTTGTGACCGAGCCGGTTGCGGCAAGAGCTTGTCCCTCGGTGTTGGTTATTATAATATCCGCGTGCAAAAACTCCGCCCACTCGCGCAAAAGATTTCTGTATGACGTTTTTGCTCTCGCGCTGCTGTCCTCAATCTCCGAGGCGGCCGTCCAGTATTCAATTGTTTCCGAAACGCCTATAACATTCTTGACGTGCTGCGCCACAACGAAGTGGTTTGAGTACAGTCCGACCGATATTGCGATTGAAGCCAGTACCAGCGCCAAAATCGCAGCATACGTCCAGAACAGGCGGCTAAAGATGCTTTTGAACATATATCCTCCGAGCTTATCTTACTTCAAATTTATAGCCTACGCCCCATACGGTTTTTAAAGACCAGTTTCCTTCAATACCCTCCAGCTTCTCACGAAGCCGCTTTATATGTACGTCAACGGTGCGGCTGTCGCCGAAATAGTCAAAGCCCCATACCTGCTCCAAAAGCTGTTCGCGCGTGAAAACGCGGTTCGGGTTTGATGCGAGGAAGTAGAGAAGCTCTAATTCTTTGGGCGGCACCTCTGTAATTGTGCCGTTAATTTTAAGCTCGTAATTTGTGAGATTGATTGTCAGGTTCGGGAAAACAAGCTCCTTTTCGGTGTTGGTTTCCTTTGTTTCGCTTCGGCGCAGTACAGCCTTAACGCGCGCTATAAGCTCCTTCGGGTCAAAAGGCTTTACCATATAGTCATCCGCGCCGAGTTCAAGGCCTAAAACCTTGTCAAACGTTTCACCCTTTGCGGTGAGCATTATAATGGGGATGTTGCTGACACGTCTGATTTCCCGGCACACCTGCCAGCCGTCCATCTCCGGCATCATAACGTCAAGTATCACAATCGACGGAGCCTCGGATTTAAACAGCTCCACCGCCTGCTTTCCGTCGTGCGCGACAACAGTCTGAAATCCGTCCTTTTCAAAATATACCTTTATAAGCTCAGAGATGTTGTTGTCATCATCGGCTATTAAAACCTTGTTTGCTGCCATTTCATTTTCCTCCTATAAATTCCATACTGAACTAATTGTATCATAAATCTAAAAATAAATAAAGCCTATTGCGAAAATATTTAAAATGATGTATAATAAGTTCATAAAAAATTAACAATATATGTCACGAAAGGACGAAATAGGATGAAATTAGGTATTGTAGGTCTGCCAAATGTCGGCAAATCAACACTTTTTAACGCAATAACGCAGGCGGGCGCGGAAAGCGCGAACTATCCGTTCTGTACGATTGAGCCGAACGTCGGCATAGTTGACGTTCCTGATGAAAGGCTTGACAAACTTGCGGAAATGTATCACCCGAAAAAGGTTACGCACGCGTATATTGAGTTTGTTGACATTGCGGGTCTTGTAAAGGGCGCGTCCAAGGGCGAGGGACTTGGTAACAAGTTTTTATCGCACATACGCGAGGTGGACGCTATTGTTCACGTTGTACGCTGCTTCGAGGACGCGAATATAACCCACGTTGACGGTTCGATTGATCCGCTGCGCGACATTGAAACGATAAATCTTGAGCTTGTGTTCTCGGACGCGGAAATCATTGACCGCAGAATTGACCGCACAAAGAAGATGATGAAGGGTGACAAATCACTTGCAAAGGAGCTTGCGCTCCTGGAGCGCGTCAAGGCGGCGTTAGAGGACGGAAAGCCGGCAAGAAGCCTTGAATATGACGAGGATGAGATGGCGGTTATGAAGGAGATTGCGCTTATTTCAATGAAGCCGGTTATTTATGCGGCGAATGTTGCCGAGGACGATTTTTCAAAGGGTATTGAGAATAACGAATTTGTAAATAAGGTTAAGGAGCTTGCCGCCTCGGAGGGCAGCCAGGTTATGCCGGTCAGCGCGAGAATTGAAGAGGAAATCGCGCAGCTTGAGGGCGAGGAAAAGCAGATGTTCCTCGAGGAGCTTGGACTTAAGGAGTCAGGTCTTGACAGACTGATAAAGGCAAGCTACACGCTTCTGGGACTTATAAGCTATCTTACCGCCGGTGAGCCGGAGGTTCGCGCGTGGACTATCACAAACGGCACCAAGGCGCCGCAGGCGGCAGGTAAGATACACACCGACTTTGAACGCGGCTTTATACGCGCGGAGGTAGTACACTACGACGACCTTATGGCTTGCGGTTCAATGACTGCCGCTAAGGAAAAAGGTCTTGTAAGAAGCGAAGGAAAAGAATACGTTATGAAAGACGGAGATATTGTTCTGTTCCGCTTTAACGTTTAATAAGGAAATAAAATGAGCGATTTAATCAGCATTATTGTTCCCTGCTACAACGAGGCCGAGGCTGTGCCGTATTTTTATGACGCGATAGAAAAGCAGGCCGCCGTTATGAGGGATAAGTACGGAATTGATTTTGAATATATCTTTATAGACGACGGCTCGCACGATGATACGCTTACCGTTTTGAAAGCATACGCCGAAAAAGACAGCCGCGTTAAATACATTTCATTTTCGCGTAATTTCGGCAAGGAGGCGGCTATGTACGCGGGGCTTGAAGCGTCAAGGGGTGACTATACCGCGATTATGGACGCGGATTTGCAGGATCCGCCTTATATGCTTTCCGATATGTACGAGGCTGTCAAAAACGAGGGCTGCGACTGCGCGGCCACAAGGCGCGTTTCGAGAAAGGGCGAACCTATGCTGCGCTCGTTTTTCGCAAGACGGTTTTACAGAATAATGAGCAAAATTTCGAAAGCCGACATAGCCGACGGAGCGCGCGATTACCGGCTTATGTCAAGAAAGGTTGTAGACGCGATACTCGCTATGGAGGAGTACAACCGCTTTTCAAAGGGTATTTTCGGCTGGATTGGTTTTAAGACAAAGTGGCTGGAATTTGAAAACACGGAAAGAGTGGCCGGTGAGACAAAATGGTCGTTCTGGAAGCTGTTTTTGTACTCGCTTGACGGAATTACAGCCTTTTCAACTATGCCGCTTGCAATCGCTTCGGTAATCGGTATGCTGTTCTGTATTATCGCGTTTATTATGATTATGGTAATAATCGTTAAAACATTGGTATTCGGCGATCCTGTTGCGGGTTACCCGTCGCTTGTATGTATCATCTTCTTTGTAGCCGGAGTTCAGACCTTCTGTGTAGGCATTGTTGGTCAGTATCTTGCAAAAACATATCTCGAGACCAAGAAACGGCCTATATACATTATACGTGAAACAAACGGAGGTATTAAAATATGATTTTAAGTATTGCCGTATCGTGTGTGATATTTGCGGCTGTGATTATGTTTGTTATACGTCTTGCCGGCGACGCCGGCTTCAAGCTTCCGTCGAACAATGCATTTTCATTTATTACTGAAAATAAATACCCTGTACGGCCTGACGAGGCTGACGGAAAATATACGCTATTAAAAGTTTTCCTGTACGCTCTCGGTTTTCGCCTGATTATTTTTATGTTCGGATGGGCTGCTTACGGAATTTTTGCAAAGGGCGCGCCTATCGGGATATTGGAATACTGCGAGAAGTGGAATTTATGGGATGCGCCGCACTATATAGAAATCGCAAAAAACGGCTACGGACAGCACGTTGAAAACGGACAGCACCTGTTTTTGGTATTCTTCCCCCTATACCCTGTTATGATGAAGCTGTTTGCTTCTATAATACAAAATTACGTTATCTCAGGCCTCTTGGTTTCATTTCTATCATACAGCTTCGGCTGCGTATTGATGTACAAGCTGGTTCGTATTGATTACAGCAGGGAAATCGCAAGAAAAAGCGTTATATTTCTTTCAATTTCACCGTTCGCGTTTTTCTTCGGCTCGCTTATGACAGAAAGCCTGTTTTTCCTGCTCATAGCGGCAACGTTCCTTGCTATACGCAAGCATAAATGGTGGCTTGCCGGAATTTTGGGTGCGCTTGCCGCACTGACGCGCTCATTTGGTGTGTTTATGCTCATTCCTGCTGTTGTTGAATGGATAACACACGAAAAGCCTGTTGAGCTTATACGTTTAAAAAAGGGAAAAGAGCTTTTAAAGAAATTTCTCGCCTTACTGCCCGTATTGATAATGATTGCCGGCATTTTAATTTATCTGTATATAAATTACGCAACAGAGGGCGACCCGTTCATATTCTCAAAATATCAGCGTGAGCATTGGTATCAGACCTTACAGTTCTTCGGTAAAACGGTAAATATGCTGTCGGACAGGGTATTTTCCCCCACCGACAACTGGTCGAATATGATATGCATTTTCCTTCCCGGTCTTTTGACCGCGGTTATTTCCTCGGTAATAATACTGCTGGGCGTAAGACGTACACGGTCTATGTACTCGGTATTTATGATAGCTTGCTTCTTCTTTAACGTAGGCGCATCCTGGCCGCTGAGCCTGAGCCGTTATATGACGTGTATGCTGCCGGCGTTCTGGGTACTTGCAACACTAACGGAAAAACGCAAAAATCTTGATACTCTTATAACGGTCACTATGGCAATAGCATTTGGTATTATGCTGACGGGATATATGACATTACATCAAATAATGTAAAACAAACAAAAGCGTCCTTCGGGACGCTTTTAACATTTGCCTTTACTTTTACACACCTCTCCTACCGGACACACTTCGCACTTGGGATTTCTCGCTGTGCAGCAGGCTCTGCCGTGCTCAACAAACTGGTGACACATTTTAAGCTGATAATCCTCGGGTACTATTTTTTTCAGGTCAAATTCAACCTTTGTGGGATCATCATTTGTGGTTAGCCCTATTCTTTTTGCAATTCGTTTACAGTGGGTGTCAACCACGACCGCGCTTTTGCCGTAAATGTCGCCCAGAACAAGGTTCGCAGTCTTTCTGCCCGTACCGGCAAGGCTCGTTAAATCCTCCATTGTGTCAGGCACCTTGCCGCCATATACTTCTATGAGCCTTTGACAGCAAAGAATTATATTCCTCGCCTTATTGCGGTAAAAGCCGCAGGATTTTATATCGTTGCATAATTCTTCATAATCCGCCCCTGCAAAATCCTCTACTGTCTTGTATTTCCGAAACAAGTCCTTTGTAACAATATTCACCCTCGCGTCGGTGCATTGTGCCGATAATTGCGTAGCTATGAGCATTTCAAGGGGCGTTGTGTATATTAAAGAGCAGCCCGCGTCGGGATAGGCAGCATTTAACAGTTCCCTAAGCCGCGCCACACGTTCTTTCTTGGTCATTTCCATCACCTCTTATACTATTATACATTTTTTTGACTAAATTTGCAATAAGGTCTTGAACTTTTACAAAATACCCTATATAATGTATAATGGAAAAAATTTTGATGAAAGGAAATACATAAAATGGAAAAATACGAGAAGATGAAATCCTTCGACCCCGAAGTTTACGCAGCAATACAGGACGAAACAAATCGTCAGAACA
>JAFQYK010000331.1 GCA_017406485.1 Clostridia bacterium | reverse complement strand
GAACAGGCTCCACCAAATATCTGAAGTCCGGCTTAAGCTCTGAAACATCGGCGCATATACAGTTGTCAATGGGGTGCTTCCACTGGAAGTCTGCATAGTCGGTTGTCGGGAAGTAATCAAACGCTCCGCTTTTGCTGTCGATCATAAGACCGTTTGCTCTCTCGGACGGGAAGTGAGCAGGTGACCAGAAGGTCGGTTTAAACAAGCCCTCAATCGGATTGTTCAGGTTGTCCTTGCTCATATGAACAATCGCCTTTCCGCCGTTTTCCGCAATATCATAGAACTTATTATCCATACCATCCGTAAGCGACACACCGGAAATATACTTTTCCTCAGGGTAGACAAAAATGTTCCAGCTATTTGAATAACCGTCAACCGATAGCTTACACGTAAGCGTTGTAGGCTTTATAATAAGGTCAAGCGGCACGGTGAGTTTTCTTGAACGCGTTTTTTCCGAATAGATAAGTGACGCGCCGTTGTAGACCTTGAAATTAAACACAGGGAAGTTTATTTTCTTCTCGCCGTAATTATACAGGTCAAACTCAACCTTCAGATCATCTCCGCCTTTAAATATTCTGTCCGCCTTCATAAGCGGCACAACCTCGTTGCAGAAGCTGCGGAACTCGGCGGGGGAGATAATACCCTTGCTGTTCCAGAATACGTCCAGAAGACCTATTGTAGCCGTACCCTGACCGGTGTAGTCGCAAAGTCCCAAAAGCTCAAAGCCGCCCATACCGCGTGTACGAAGCGAGGCCTCAACCTCCTCCTTGTACATAAGCGCCGCAAACTTACCCGAAGCGGTTTTAAACTTTTCAAGCATATGATAAACGTTGTGCTTTATCATTTCATTTTTGATATAATCAAAGTTTGCAGGTTTTAAGTTTCCGGTATAATCCTTTGCGGAATTGACATCGGGATAAACACAGTACTGACCAACCTCAAATGAAACGACCGGCAGCGGCATATTCTTTATAGCCTCGTCATAGTTAAGGCGCGTATGCTCGGATATAACATCGTGGAACACCTGAACCCTCACGCGTCTGCCGCCTGCCTCAAATGCCGAGAAATAATCATCGGCAGGGGATACGGGACGGTCAAAGTTTGATGTGAGCGTATACAGTCTGCGCGGATCATACGCCTTAATCTGCGTTGTAATATCCTCCAAAAGCTCGTGGTCACCGAGGTTTTCGTTGCCGTTTGAGAACATCACAAATGAAGGGTGATTGCCGTAGAAGCGCGATATATTCCTTGCTTCCTTGTGGAAATAGTCGGTGTGTATCGGGTCATCGCCTGTTGACAGCGGCGTTACGTCTACGTTAAGCCAAAGCGGCATTTCCGCAAGCACGTAAACACCTGTCATATCCGCCGCCTGAAAAGCCGCCTCCGGCGGACACCACGCATGGAAACGTACGTGGTTCAAGCCGTATTCCCTGACAGTGCGGAACGTTTTAAGCCACGTTTCAATGTCGGTCGGCGGATAGCCGGTAAGAGGGTATATGCCGCAGTCAAGCGTGCCGCGCAGAGCCGTCTTTCTTCCGTTTACAACAAACTCCGTTCCTGCCGTTTCTATCGTCCTGAGACCGAATATAACTTCCTTTTCATCTGTTACCTTGCCCCCGGAAATCATCTTAATATAAATCGTATAAAGCGCGGGGTTAAATTCATCCCAATACTCCGGATGCTTTATTGGGTAGTCGAAGCGTATTACCTGCTTTTTGTTGTATAGGGTGAAGTTATAAATCTTAGATTTTGAAACCTTACCATCAGGATCTTCTACATAAACCTCAAACTCCGCCTCGCGTCTGTCATCGGGATAAAGACAGTCGCTGTGAGCCGTGAGCTTCACCTCGGCGCGCTTGTCGCCGGTGTAGATTTGCACATTCGACATATGGAAGATTTCCTCGCACTGTATCTCAATCCTGCCGATAATGCCGTTCCAGATTGACTGTGTATCAACGCTGTAGCCGCTCGCCATACCCGCAATATTTATAAGGTTTGAGTTATCCACGCGCAGAGTTAAGGTGTGCTCGCCTGCCTTGATTTTACCGGTGAGGTTGTAAATATGCGGCGCGCTGATGTCAATAATCTGCCTGTCAATCTTCTCTCCGTCAATCCACAAATCAGACGCAATATTGACGCGCTCCAAAAACAGCGTAATATACTTGTCCTCAAACTCCATAGGCAGCACAAACCTTCTCTGAAGCCAAAGCGCGCCTATATATTCGTACGCAGGTCTTAGCGTTCTCACCGCCTCATAGCAAAGCTCCTCGGGCGGCGTGTACGGTTTACCGACCTTGTTCCCGCACGCGTCACCCGGCAGAATAAAGCCGCTGCCCCCGAGCTCCCTTTTGTAAAATTCACCGCTAACGCCTTTGTTTTCAAAATCCGTTTCATACCGCCAGCTTCCGGCAAGGTTTATCGTCTGCATAATCATTCTCCTTTCACATATCTTTTTGTCTCAATCAATCCTTGGTGTGAAGCGACTTCGCCAAGCCCTTTTTCTATATATTCTGCCGCCTTTTCGCTATCGCCCCGTCCGATATATCCGAGCGCGGTCAGGTAGCAGCATTCCGCCTTGTTTTTCTTATTCATATTCGTGTCAAATATCATAAAGTCGGGCAGTGATACTGCAAAATAATCAAACTCCTGTTTGTCGTCCATATGCTCCAAGCCGTGATATATAAGTTTGTTAAACATACCTTTAGCCCTATTTTCCTCGCCGAGCGCCATAAACGCGAGCGCCTTGTAATAATACATTTCCGGCGGCGTGTCGTTGTAATACTTCGCGGAGCTTAAATCCTCAGCGCCGACAAGCGCAAGCTCATAATATTCCTTAGCCTTAATATAATCAATTTTTTCATTCACTCTGCCCAGCGCGTAGTAAATGTCGTTGTCGGGTGAATTCGGCAGCTTGCCTTCACCGAGATTTTCGGGATATTCAAGCGCCGCCTCAAGGTACTCGTTCGCCGCTTCATAATCGCCCTCGGCAGAGCTTTCTTTGGCAAGTCCTATAAGCGATTTGCGATATTGCGCCGTAATCTTGCCTTCGCCGCCCTCCCACGGGTGGAAACGGCGCACCATTGTGGCCTTATGCGCTTTTTCAAACTCACCCTCATCATTTAAAAGCGTCACATATTCTGTATACAAATCGTCGCGCTCCCGGACAAGCTCTAAGTTATCACTGAGAAGTTTTAATCTTTTCTTAACCGTCACATTCGTCTGCTTATAGATCTGGTCAAGCTCGTAGAGCAGTCTGGAATTATCGTGCGCCAATCTGAATGCGCGCTCCATTTCGGTAACAGCTTTCTTTTCGTCACGCAGCTTGTTAAAGTAAACAAGCGCAAGGTTTCTATGTACAATCGGATTGGACGAATCAATGTCATTGGAGTGTATCCAACACTGGAACGCCGCGTCCCACCTGCCTTTGTCATATAACAAATTACCGAGCAGATACGGCGCGTTCGCGTCCTCCTTATTATGTTCCATAGCGTAGCGCAAAACTATCATATCGTGATGTCTTACGGGGAAGCAATAATCGGTGTTGCATTTTGCCGCAACCTCCAGTTCAATCTCGCTTTTTGAGTAGTACGCCATATAGTAATGCAAAAGCGGATAACCTGCTTGCGAAACGAGCGCCAGAACGCGCGCCGACTCGTCATACAAGCCAAACTCCGCATAGTTGAGCGACAAATCGATATAGCTGTCAACATCATTGCGCATAATTGTGGTAAGCTCGTTAAGCACCGCGAAATCATCTGTAATACGGTAAAGCTCATACCGGCAGCCGTAATTCAACGGGTCAATAGCTATAGTTTCTTTTGCAAGCGCAGTTGCCTCGTCTAATTTACCTGTTAGTCTTAAAAGCGAAGTTTTCAGGTTTCGCGCCTTCAAATTATGCATACCCTTAACAAGCGACTGCTCCAAAAATTCAAGAGCCTGCGTAAAATCGCCGCGTTCCGCCGCTATGCAGGCGAGCTGATAAAAGCCCTTGTCCTGCATCGCGCCAGACCAGATAGATTTATAAAACGCGTCAAACGCCTCGTCCGTTTTGCCTTGCTTTCTGAGAGCCAGACCGAGATTATAATATGGCTCACAATCGTAAGGATTAGGATTTTTCCAGGTTGACTTTTTAATAGCTGCCCTAAAGTGTTTTTCCGCCTTTTCAAATAACCCTTTTGCGTATAAATAACGTCCAAAACCGTTGTTGAGCCTTATATCCGTTTTGTCGCGTCTGAGTCCCTCCAAATAGTAATCTTCGGGGTTGAAGGTTGCGTGACGGTACTGCTCCAAATGCAGCGCGGTGAGATACAATTCTTCCAGGGAACCAATCTCCGACGGTTTCCTGCAAGGCTCTGCCGGCGACGGTGTCTTTTCATAAACCTCCGGCATAGGCGAATAGGAAATAATCTCGTTGTCGTTTTCGTCCGTAACCGTAAGCGTCAGATCCTCGGCCTTGTCATCATCTACGAGCTTAACGGTCTTTGAATACGTTTCGGTGGGCGAGAGGTGAACGTTATGCTCGGTCATTTTTTCAATCCTGCCGGAAAGCGTAACCGTAACGGTTATCTCCTGCGGCGAATAAATGCTTATAAGCGCCGTATCGCCGTCAACCTCCAAATTAACAGCAGCCTTTAAACACGCGTTCTTTACCGCGCCGGCGTTCTTGTAAGGCAGAAAATACTGCGTAAAGGTCTTTTCCTCATACGGCGCGATAAACGTAAAGTCCGGCTGATTATCGGTAAACACACCTGTCATAAGCTCAATATAAGGTCCGTTTTCGTCGGTAAGGTTTCTGTCCCAGGCCTTGCCGAAATCGCCGCTTCCCCAGGTCCACTGCTTTTTACCCGGAGAAATATGGTGATCGGCGATATGCAAAAGACCGGCGTTTTTGCCGAAATCATAGTTGCCGATAAAATCGTAATCGGAATGATACGCCATATACGAGGTCGGCACGGGGATATTTTTATACATCGAAATATCAACTCCCGCGCTGTAATCGGTCTTGTAATATGTGCTTGTTGAAATCGGGAAACGTGAAACATCGCGCTTACCGTGATCCATAACGGCTCTTACGTCGGGCGGAAAGATTGACTTGGTGTTCTCGTTGACGGGAACAGCCGGATTTGCCCACCATAAAAACGTTTGAGGCCGGTCTGTCTGGTTGTAAAGCTGACCTTTGATTTCAAGATATGCCTTGCCGGGGTATAGTGTATATTTTGCCATACCCTTTGTGCGGTGCATCTTCTCAATTTCGCTGACCATAATAGTCGCGCTGCCGTCTTCATTTTCCGTATATGTATAATCAACCGGATCAAATGTTGACGGTCTATGGTGCTGCGGCCAGTTAAATTCAATACCGCCCGATACCCAAGGCCCCGCCAGCCCGACAAGGGCCGGCTTTATAACCTCGTTGTAATAAACAGCGTCATATCCGTTTGTCTTGTCAAGTATTCTGTGTATCTTGCCGCCGATCTCCGGCAGCACCATAACTAAAAGATACTCGTTTTCCAAAAACAGCGCGGTATACTGCTTATCCGTTTTAACATCCGAAATACTCTCGCAGACCGGGTGCGGATAGACGCGTCCCGAAGAGCCCTGATACACGCGTTTTTCAAGAAACATCGGTATCTTGCTGTATTCGCCGGTTTCATATGTCGGAATAGTAACGTCCTCCGACCAAATCTTAACCTTTTCCATAGCTGATTCCTTTCCGAATATAAAATATATATACTTATTATACACTATAACAGAAAATAAAGCACTTGTCAAAATTGCTTTAAAATGTAATATTATTGCCCTCTGATATGGCTTTTTGAAACAAAAACTTAATCTTTTTATAAACAAAATCTATTGCATAATGGTGTTATGTATGATAAAATTATGTTAACGAACTATGTATTAAAGATAAAAGGAAAGAAAGGGAGAATTCAGATGAATAATAAATTTATAAAATTGACACTTGCTCTGGTAATGGCATTGTCCGTTTCCGTACCGGCAATGGCTGCTCCTACAGACGTACCGACGGATGAAACAGAAATAACCGCTACGCCGGTGACGACAACCGGAGCGCCAAACAGCGGGCAGGAGAATACCGCGGATGCGGTCGCTTTAAGTAAGAAATTCAGCGACATAAACACGAACGATTTTGCCTGGGCAAGACCGTACATAAACGATATGACTGAAAAGGGATACATTTCCGGTTACGAAGACGGTACATACAGACCGGACAATGACGTTACGCGTCAGGAGGCGCTCTCACTGTTTGCAAGAGCAATGGGTTCCAACGACGAGATGAATGCCGAGATCCTTGAGATAGCTCACGAGCGCTACGACGCAATCGTTAAGAATTATAAGCTCACCTGGGGCGATGATGACATCGTATATCTGATGTACAAGGGCGCGCTTAAAAAGACAGATCTTGACACATATTTAAAGGATAACGAAAAGAACACGCCGATGGCGCGTTACGAGGCTGCAATTATTATAACAAAAGCCCTGGGCGGTGAAGAAAAGGCTCTTGCAGACTTAGGTGTGGTACTGAATTATTCCGATGCGCGCGAGGTGCCTTCAAACGCTATACAGTACGTTTCATACGCAAGCGAAGCCGGCATTATGTCGGGTATGGGTGACGGAACCTTCTCACCGACAACGCCTGTAAAGAGAAGTCAGATTGCCGTTATGCTTTCAAAGACGGCGGATGCGACAAAATATTCCTTCAAAAAAGGCAGCATCAACGCTGTTGACACAGCCGACAGAATTTTGACCGTAGACGGTGAGGAATATGCTTACGACGAAAATACAAAGTTTAAGGTGATGGGTGATGATGTTCAGGCTAAGGATATGCCTACCGCCGTTGAAGCTGTCATAACACTTACCGGCAAGACGCTTGCAGCCGTTGATACGATTTCGAGCCTGCCCGATGAAACGGTGACAGGTAAGTATGTAAGTCACGCATCGACCTCAGGCAAGACAACGATAAGAATAACGCTTGATGACAGTGATGAGTCAAAGAGCTTCGAGTGCCTTTCTGATGTCACGGTAACCTACGACGGAAGCCCTGCAACGGTAAGAAGCTTTACCAAGGGCGACGTTGTGACTCTTGAACTGAAAAACGGCAAGGTTGCAAGAATTATAGGTGACAATAAGATTACAACCATAAGCGGCG
>JAFQYK010000039.1 GCA_017406485.1 Clostridia bacterium | reverse complement strand
CTTGCGGTGTATGATACTGATACGGACAGGCTGTATTATTTTGTATTTGATACATAAATGGTTAATAACCGCCCTCGGGCGGTTTTTTGCTACGCATATAAATAGCAATTTATCCACCTAAAATGCTTGAACTATTTATACCAATATGATATAATTATTATATCTGTGAAAAAAATTAAGGAGTTAAAAATGGTAAGACATATAGTAATGTGGAAGCTCGTTCCCTCGCCGGATATGGCGGAGAGAGCTATGGATATAAAGGAAAACTTAGAGGGATTAAAGGACAAAATCGACCTTATAGTTGATATTGAGGTAGGCATAAACATAAACACCGCCGACACTGTTTCGGATGTTGTGCTTGTATCGACGTTTAACAGCGTGGAGGAGCTTAACGAGTACCAGAATCATCCGGCGCACAAGGCGGTCGGCGCGCACTATGTAAAGCCTTTTGTGGAAGAACGTAGAGTATGCGACTATGAATTTTAGGAGAAGATAAATGGCAACACTAATAACCGAGGAGCAAATGAGGGAGCAAAAAGCCTACATTATGCGCCTTAAAGAGGACAATATGCGCTACGCCGCCGAATACGGTCACACGCGGCGAGCCTTAACCGAAACCTACGGCTGCCAGCAGAACGAAAACGACACCGAGCGAATACGCGGAATGTTAAAAGAAGCCGGTTTTGAGTTCACCGAGGACAGCAAAAAGGCGGATGTTATAATCTACAACACCTGCGCTGTACGCGAAAACGCCGAGCAAAAGGTATTTGGGCGTTTGGGACTTTTAAAGCCGATCAAGGAACGCCGCAGAAATATGGTCATAGGCGTGTGCGGCTGTATGGTTCAGCAGGAGCATATAACGGAAAAAATCAAGAAGTCGCACGAGCACGTTGACCTTGTTTTCGGAACTCACGCGCTTTACAAAATGCCGGAGCTTTTATGGAAGGCGATAAACAGCAAAAAGACCGTTATTGACATTGAGGACAGTAAAGGCGCGATTGCCGAGGACATTCCCATTATGCGTGAGGATGCGAAAAAGGCGTGGGTGTCTGTGATGTACGGCTGCAATAATTTCTGTACCTACTGTATTGTGCCTTATGTGCGCGGACGTGAAAGAAGCCGTACACCCGAGGCGGTAATTGCCGAAGTAAAGGAGCTTGTAGCCGCTGGCTGCAGCGAGATTTCGCTGCTCGGTCAGAACGTGAATTCCTACGGTAAAGATCTTGATATTGACATTGATTTTGCCGACCTCATGCGTATGGTAAACGATATAGAGGGCGTGGAGCGTATCCGCTTTATGACCTCGCACCCGAAGGATTTGTCGGACAAGCTTATAGAGACAATGGCGGAATGTGACAAGGTTTGCAAGCAATTACACCTGCCGTTTCAAGCCGGCAGCAACAAAATTTTAAAGCAAATGAACCGCGGCTACACAAAAGAAGAATACCTTGAAAAAATCGCAAAGGTCAAAAAAGCTATACCGAACATTTCACTTTCGACAGATGTTATAGTCGGCTTCCCGACAGAAACCAACGAGGATTTTGAAGAGACGCTTGACGTCCTGCGTAAGGTTGAGTATGACAATATTTTCTCATTCATATATTCGCGCCGAGAGGGAACACCTGCGGCAAAGCTGGATTTTGTACTGACGGACGAGGAAATACACAAAAACTTTGACCGCCTTTTAGAGGTTCAGAATGCGATTTCTCTGAAGAAGAACAAGGAATATGTAGGACGCATTGAGAGAATACTTGTTGACGGAGCGAGCAAAACCAACCCCGATGTGCTGTCGGGCAGGTGTGACAGCTCAAAAATAGTAAACTTTAAGGGCGATGAGTCGCTTATAGGTAAATACATTGACGTGCGTATAACGGAAGCGCACACTTGGAGTTTAAATGGAGAATTAGTAAAGGAGTAAAGTAATGAACGAAGTATTTGAAAAGACAAGAGAACTCGGCGCTTTAATTCAGGCGAGCGAGCAGATGAAAAATGTTAAGAACGCGGAGCTTATGCAGGAAAACAACGACGAGGCGCAGGAACTTTTAAAGCAGTACAACACAAAGCGCATAAACCTTGCACGCGATATGCAGACAGGCAAGATTTCCAGAGAGGACGCTATAAAGCAGAATAATGAAGCGTTTGAGGAAATTGTGGCAAAGTCCGAGATTATTAAGAAGCATATCGAAGCGAAAAAGGAATTTGACGCGATGATAAATCAGGTAAATCAGATACTAAACTTCTATATAACCGGTCAGGATCCGAATTGCACCCACGATTGTTCAACTTGTGGAGGTTGTCACTAAAGAACTCATAATTGGCACCTATCGAATTTTTCGCCCGCGCTTGCGTACAGCGCGTACGCGGCGGTGGTCGAGAAAATCCGATACGCACTCAATTCTGAGCCCTTTTGCCGTTACCAACAAGTTAGCGTAAGTCAAATCAAAAGATAAGGAGAAAATCACAATGCCGAAAGAGCAGCTCACGCCTATGATGCAGCAATATCTTAACACAAAAGAAGAATACCCCGACTGTATTTTGTTTTACCGTCTGGGTGATTTTTATGAGATGTTTTTTGACGATGCTATAAAGGCGTCAAAGGAGCTGGAAATAACGCTCACAGGTAAAGACTGCGGCCTTTCTGAACGCGCGCCGATGTGCGGCGTACCGTTTCACAGCGCAAGCGTGTATATCGCGAAGCTCATTGAGCGCGGCTACAAGGTTGCTATATGCGAGCAGGTCGAGGACCCGAAATTGGCAAAGGGCATTGTAAAGCGCGAGGTTATCCGCGTTGTAACGCCGGGTACGGTTGTGGACGAGGAGCTTTTGGACGAGAAAACAAATAATTACCTCGCCATAATCTACGGCAACAAGGGTACCTACGGTTTTGCCGTTTCCGATATTTCCACAGGCGATATTTACACGACACAGTTTGCCGGTGATGATGACGCGCTTTCTGAAATTGCGCGATATGAACCAAAGGAAATACTTATAAACGCGGACGCGGCGGAGAAAATCGGCGGACAGATTGAGCTTCGTTTTCACGTTACGCCCGACGAATGCACGGACGAGTTTTTTGAAAATGACTATTATGAGAGTAAAATACTCCATCAGTTTGCAAAAGCATCTCTTGATGAAATAGGTCTTGCGGATAAGAAATACGCTGTGTATGCGGTGGGCGCGATGATTACATACCTTGAGCATACGCAGAAAACGAGTCTTTCTTATCTTAACACAATTACAGCGTATGATTTAAACCAGTATATGGATCTCGACATAAACACGCGCCGTAACCTTGAAATCACCGAAACAATGCGCGACAAGACAAAGCGCGGCTCGCTTTTGTGGGTTTTGGATTACACCGAAACCTCAATGGGCGCGAGACTTTTAAAACAATGGGTGGAAAAGCCTTTAATAAATCCGCTTGAAATCAATAAACGTCTGTACTCGGTAAAGGAGCTTACCGACAACATAATGCTTCGTGACGAGCTTGCGGGCGTTTTGGGCGGTATGCGCGACATATCGAGAATTATAAGCCGCGTATCCTTGGGTACGGTCACACCGCGCGACTTTGTGGCGCTTAAAACAACGCTTTTGAAGCTGCCTGAGCTTGAATATACATTAAGCTCCGTTAAGTCGCCAATGCTAAGTGAAATGAAAAAGGACTTTGACCTTATGGAGGATGTGGCAGACCTTTTAAGCCGCGGAATAAATGACGAGCCGCCCGTTCTTTTGCGTGACGGCGGAGTTATTAAGGAAGGCTTTAACGAGGAAATAGACAACTTACGCATAGCGATGCGCGACGGCAAATCGTGGCTTGCGGCGGTGGAAAATGAGGAAAAGGAAAAGACGGGCATATCCAAGCTGAAGGTCGGCTACAACAAGGTTTTCGGCTATTATATCGAGGTCACAAAGTCGTTTATAAAGGACGTGCCCGACTACTATATAAGAAAACAGACGCTTGCGAATTGCGAGAGGTATATAACGCCTAAGCTCAAGGAAATCGAGAGTACAATTCTGGGCGCAAGCGAGAGGGTGCTCGTGCTTGAAGCGCAGGTGTTCGAGGAAATACGAACAGCGGTTGCAAATGAGATTGAACGCTTAAAGCGCGCGGCAGGAATAATCGCAAAATCGGATGTCCTGCTGTCCCTCGCGCAGGCGGCGGCAAAGAACAACTTTGTAATGCCCGAAATTTCGGACAACGGCAAAATAGAGATAAAGGACGGCAGACACCCCGTTGTTGAAAAAATGCTCAAAGGTTCGATGTTTGTGCCAAACGACACGACACTAAACACTGACAGCGACAGAATGTTAATTATTACGGGCCCGAATATGGCGGGTAAATCAACGTATATGCGGCAGGTTGCGCTTATCACGCTTATGGCGCAAGTAGGCAGCTTTGTACCGGCGTCAAGTGCGCGCATAGGAATTGTGGACAAGATTTTCACTCGCGTAGGCGCGTCGGACGATATTGCTTCGGGACAGAGTACGTTTATGCTTGAAATGAACGAGGTAAGCCATATTTTAAAGAACGCAACGGCGAACTCGCTTATAATCTTAGACGAAATCGGACGCGGAACAAGCACCTTTGACGGTCTTTCAATCGCGTGGGCGGTTGTTGAGTATATCCACAACAAGCGCAAAATCGGCGCAAAGACGCTGTTTGCAACGCACTATCACGAGCTTACGGATTTAGAGGAAGAATTGGACGG